>DAOURU010000231.1 GCA_030627585.1 Bacillota bacterium | reverse complement strand
AGAAATTCCAGGGAGGCGCCCCCGCCGGTGGAGGCATGGGTCACCCTGTCCAAAACCCCCGCTTTTTCTAAAACGGCCAGCGTATCCCCGCCGCCGACCACAGAAGTTAAGCCGGGGCGGACCAGGGCGCGGGCAATCGCCTCGCTCCCGCGGGCAAACTCAGCCTGTTCAAAAAGCCCCAGCGGCCCGTTCCAGAAAACGGTTGCCGCTTTTTCAATTAATTGCGTGAAGCGCTCCACGGTCCGGGGGCCGATATCGAGGGCGCGCCATCCCGCAGGCACTTCTCCGGACGGCACAACCTTAATTCCGCCCTTGCCGGAATTATCCTGAGAAATTACCAGATCCGTCGGGAGCTCCACTGCCACCCCCTGGGCGCGGGCACGCTGGAGAAACTCCCGTACAAAATCGAGGTGGGCTTCATCTCTCAGCGAATCTCCCATTTTATGCCCCTCAGCCAGGAGGAAGGTGTTCGCCATTCCTCCCCCCAGGAGAAACGTATCGACCTGATCAAGGAGATTTTCCAGCACGCCGATCTTATCAAAAATCTTTGCCCCCCCGAGAACCGCCGCGAAGGGATGAGCGGGAGCGGTCAAAATGCGGCCCAGCGCATTGACCTCTTTTTCCATTAAAAACCCTGCCCCAGCGGGAAGAAGCTCCGCAACCCCGGCTGTTGAGGCGTGAGCCCGGTGCGCAGTGCCGAAAGCGTCGTTAACGTAGACATCCGCAAGGGAGGCAAGTTTCTGCGCGAACTCCCGGTCATTGGCTTCTTCCTCGGGACGAAAGCGCAGGTTTTCCAGCAAAAGAACCTCCCCGGAGCGGAGCCGTTTTACGGCCTCGCTGACGGCAGGCCCGGTGCAATCGTCCGCCTTCTGTACTTCTTTCCCCAGCAATTCTCCGAGCCTGCGGGCTACCTCGTCCATGCGGAGCCTCTCGACGACCTTCCCCTTGGGCCGGCCCAAATGGCTCATCAAAATCACCTTCGCCCCCTGCCCCAGCAGGTAGCGAATTGTCGGGAGAGTCGCGACAAGCCGGGTATCGTCGGTCACTTTCCCGGCTTCATCCAGGGGAACGTTAAAATCAACCCGAACGAGTACCCTTTTATCCCTTACATCAAGATCCTTGATCGTCTTCAAATTAAATTTACCTGTCAGTTTATCGGTTTCAACCGTTCCCGGGCTCATTCAACCCCCACCTTTCTCAAGCCCGCGCTTAATTTTTCGTTTATTTTTCTCCTAGAGTCCTTTGCCGGCAACGTAATTCATACAATCCACCACCCGGCAGGAGTAGCCCCACTCATTATCGTACCAGGCAAAGACCTTGACCATCGTCTCCTCCATCACCAGCGTACAGGGGCCGTCCACGATGGCCGAGTGGGAATCTCCGTTAAAGTCCCGGGAAACGAGAGGCTCCTCGGTATAGGCCAGGATCCCCTTCAGATTTCCCCCGGCAGCCTCTTTAAAAGCGGCATTTACCGCTTCGACAGATGCAGGCTTTTCAACCTCGGCGACAAAATCAACAAGGGAAACATTAGGTGTGGGAACACGGACCGCAATTCCAGTCAGCTTTCCTTTCAATTCTGGGAGCACCAGCGTCACCGCTTTTGCCGCTCCCGTTGTGGTAGGAATCATCGAAAGGGCGGCGGCACGCGCCCGGCGCAGGTCGCGATGGGCCAAATCAAGCACGCGCTGGTCGTTGGTATAAGAGTGGGTTGTCGTCATCAGGCCGCGCTTGACAACAAAACGATCGTGCAGCACCTTGACCACCGGGGCGAGGCAGTTGGTAGTACAGGAAGCGCTCGAGATAATGCTGTGCCTGGCAGGTTCGTAGTTGTGCTCATTGACCCCCATAACAATGGTAATATCTTCGTTTTTGGCCGGTGCTGTGATGATTACTTTCTTCGCTCCCGCACTCAGGTGGCCTGCCGCTTTTTCGCGATCTCGAAAAACGCCGGTTGCCTCGACGACGATGTCGACCCCTAAATCCCGCCAGGGCAAATTTTTGGGGTCCCTTTCCGCAAAAACCTTGAATTTTTTCCCGTTGATGGTTATTTCCTCAGCCGCTGCTTCCACCGTCCCGCGGAAGGTGCCGTGGACGGAATCGTACTTAAAAAGATGGGCATTTGTTGGTGCATCCGTGAGATCGTTAAGCGCCACAACCTCAAGTTCCGGGTGCTCAAGTGCTGCCCGCAAGACCAGCCTTCCAATTCTCCCGAAACCATTAATACCTACCTTTACTGTCATGCGGCTAAACCTCCCTTTTGAAATTATCGAGAAAACTTAAACCCCCATTTTCAGACCAAACACTCAAGGCAATTTTTCGGATAAGAAGCCCGTTGGGCTCAAATTGTGAAAAGATTTGCGTATTATAGTATACCGGGTTTGGACAAGTTCTATGAGATCTAAACAATCTTTTCCGGGAAATGCAGCAAATCCGCATTTTCCTGCACCACGCGCTCCGCCTCTTTTCCTCGCTCTGTTTCATTTGGCCTGGAACTCCCGCTTCCGCAAATGGAATAAACTTAACCTTAAACAGGCGCTGTCACCCATGCAATAAAAATGTCTCATTTCAAATACAACAAAAAAACTTTTGATCCTATTTAAGACATCATATTTACTTTTTATTATAAAATAATGGCCTGGCAATGCAACCCAATTCGGCATTCCATGTGACAATGACGGCCCAAAAAAATAAAGGCTCACTTTAGTGCAGCTTAACTAAATCTTATTAGTTCAGCTTAATTAGTTCAGCTTAAACTAAAGAAGAGTCCTTTATTT
>DAOURU010000003.1 GCA_030627585.1 Bacillota bacterium | reverse complement strand
GGTCTGAAGGAAGCTGAAGGAAGAGCATGGAACGTAGCGCAAGCGAACCGAAGTTGGCTCTCCAGGTGGGTAACCTTGCAGTGAGTGGGAAAGCCCAAAAGCTGGACAACCTTAGGAGTTAGGACGGACTTACTTCTGTTCAGGCAGGCAGACAAAAACTTTAGGAAGCCCCATGAACTGGTAATGCCCCCTTCGATTCATAAGAGCCTCCGATTTGGGCCTGGGCCTGTTGACAACAGGCCTTTTTTGTTCTATTTTAAGAACTAGCAGGAAATAGGAATATTTCCGATCTAGGAGGAATACGCATGTTTATGTGCGATATTGTGGCTCGTTTGAAGAAGACGGGAATCAGGTTGACCCCTCAGCGCCAGGAGGTCCTGCAGGTCCTGCTGGAAGGGGCGCTCCTGGAAGAGAGGCAGCCGTTAAGCGCAGAAGAAATCTTGCAGAAGGTGCGGCAGCGCTACCCGGGCATCAGTCTTGATACGATTTACCGGACACTCGCTACTTTTAAAAAGCTGGATCTGGTGTGCGAGGTGAACTTCCGGGACGGGTGCCGGCGTTTTGAATTGATGCTGCAGGAAGAACACCATCATCACCTTGTCTGCTTGAAGTGCGGACACGCCCGGGAGTTGCCCTTCTGCCCCGCGGACTGTCTCGCCCGCGCCCAGGAGCACTACCCGGATTTTGAAATTGCCGACCACGCTTTTACTGTTTACGGGTACTGTGAGAAGTGCCGGAAGTCATATTAATAATAAACCTTGCGGCATCTCCTCGTTGTATCTCTCCGTTGGCATCTGCAATTAAAACACACTAACCCTGGTGTTTTAAGAAAAGAGTCTCGCTTCTTCAGGAGGGAGAGCCTGTGGCTATTAAATCCGGGCAGCACAAGGGCGGTAAGACCGGGGCCATCAAGAACGGATCAAGCAAGGGATTGATGAAAGCCTTGGCCCTGCTGCCGCTTTTCGTTTTTCTCCTCTTCACTGCATGCTTGGGAATTTTTTTCGGGGGATGCACCAAGCCTCAACAATTCTCTGCTCCGCCAGCCGGGGCGCAGAGAAAGGTGCGGGTTGTGGCGACCATTTACCCGCTGGCGGAATTTGCCCGCCAGGTTGGAGGAGGAAGGGTGGAAGTGACCCAATTGCTGCCTTCCGGAGCCGAACCCCACCACTGGGAGCCTTCACCAAAGGATATGGTAAAGCTTCATCAAGCGCAAATTGTAATCTTCAACGGGGCAGGTTTAGAGCCCTGGGCGGGCCGGGTTTTGCCTTCTTTACGCGCCAGGGGAATACGGGTGGTGGATGCCGCGCAGGGGCTTGACCTCCTGACCTTTGCTGAAGAAAAAAGGCTGGGGTTGACTATTGATCCGGGTTCCCCCGGTGCCGGAGGACCTAAAGGACCGGAAGAACGTAAAGACCTTGCAGGAACCGAAGCCCCTGAAGGGGAGCATCACCACCGGCATCAAGAGGACGAAACTGCTCAAAAGAAAACCGGGTCGGGCGGTTTCGGGGCGGATCCTCATGTTTGGCTGGACCCCCTCCTTGCCGGGGAAATCGCTTCACGTCTCGCAGAGGAATTTACTGCTGTGGATCCGGCGGGTGCAGCAGATTATGAAAAGGGCGCGCGGGCGCTTCAAAATCAACTCGACCGGCTTCACCAGGAATATGCCGCTGCTGTCCGCAAGTTTCGAAGCAGAGATTTCGTGGTTTCGCATGCCGCTTTTGGCTACCTGGCGCGGCGTTACGGCCTGCGCCAGGTAGCGGTACTTGGCCTGTCGCCGGAGCAGGAGCCGGACGCGGCGACTCTCAGCAGAGTGGTTGATTTCTGTCGGGAACGGGAAATCAAGTACATCTTTTTTGAATCCCTTGTGAGTCCCCGGGTTGCCGAAATGATCGCCCGGGAAGTCGGGGCGCAGACCCTGCCGCTCACGCCGGTTGGCGGTTTAACACCGGAGGAGAAGGCACGCGGGCTGGATTATTTCGCTTTAATGCGCCAGAACCTGGCGAATCTGGAAAGAGCGCTGGGTGAATGAAGACTGTTCGGGGGATTAATAAGTCGCTCTCCGCATGAAGAAGCGCCGGGGGGTTGAAGAAGTCCTGGAGGGATGAAGCATGGAAACGGTGCTTGAACTGCGGAACGTTTGCTTTGCCTATCACACACAGGCGGTTTTGGAGGATGTATCCCTTGCGATGCGAACAGGAGATTTTCTTGCTTTGATCGGCCCCAACGGCTCCGGCAAGACAACGCTGGTGAAACTGCTTTTGGGCCTGCTGAAACCTTTAAGGGGGAAGGTGTTTCTTTTTGGCACGGAAATCGGGAAATTTCGGGACTGGCACCGCGTGGGCTATGTTCCCCAGAAGCCGGGCTTGGAGAACAACTTTCCCGCTACCGTCGCCGAAGTGGTTGCGGCCGGGCGCTTTGGAAGGGTTGGGCCGGGCCGCCGCTTGCGGCGCGCAGATTGGCAGGCGGTGGAGGCGGCCCTGGAAGTGGTTGAACTTTCACACCTGCGCCACCGCCCGGTCGTCCAGTTGTCGGGGGGGCAGCAGCAGCGGGTGTTTATTGCCCGCGCCCTTGCGGGAGAGCCTGAGTTGTTAATTCTCGACGAGCCTCAGGTGGGTTTGGATGAGTATGCCCAGGATAACTTTTACCGGTTGCTTAAATATCTAAACCGGGAGCAAAAAATGACCTTGCTGATGGTTTCCCATGACACCGGAGTGGTCGGGCGCTGGGTCAACAGGGTGGCCTGCCTCAACCGGACCCTTATTTGCCACGGGACCCCGGGCGAAATCCTGCTCCCTGACAACTTGACCCGTTTATACGGGACCGGGGTCCGCGCTGTTGCCCACCGGCATTAAAGACTCCACCGGCATTAAACTTTGGGATGGGGGGCGCCTGTGTTGGAAATGTTTCATTACGATTTCATAATCCGGGCGCTTGTTGCAGGGCTGGCGATAGGAGTTGTGTGCCCTGCGCTGGGTGTTTTTCTTGTCTTGCGCCGTTATTCCTTTATGGCCGACACCCTCGCCCACATTTCCCTCGCGGGTGTTGCGCTCGGCCTCTGGCTGGGGGCTGCTTCAGCATTTTTGCCCCTGCTTACCCTCCTGGTGGCGCTTCTGGGAGCGCTGGTCGTTGACAGGCTCCGGGTGCGCCAGAAGCTGTCGCCGGAAGCCCTCCTGGCGCTGGTGATGAGCGGAGGTCTTGCGCTGGCCGTGATTTTCTTTGGCCTTGCGCGGGGAAGCGCGCTGGACATTACATCTTATCTTTTCGGGAGCTTGCTTACCGTAGGTCCCGGTGAACTGCGGTTGATCCTGGCCGTCGCCGGGGGGGTTCTGGTCCTGCTCACCCTCTTTTATAAAGAGTTTTATTTTATCTGCTTTGATGAGGAGTCGGCTCGTGTTGCGGGGCTCCCTGTAGATAGGCTAAACCTCCTTTTCATGTTCATGGTGGCACTTACTGTGGCTGCGAGTTTACGGGTCGTGGGAACCCTGCTGGTTGGGGCTTTAATGGTGATTCCCGTTCTTTCGGCTCTTTTGGTAGCAGGAAGCTTTCGCCAGGTAGTTTTGATTTCCGTTGGCCTCGGTATGCTGGCAACCCTGCTTGGCTTGACTGCTTCGTACCAGGGGGGGCTTGCAGCCGGTGGTTGTATCGTCCTGACCGCCCTTTTCTTTTTCGGAACCATTGCCGGAGCAAAAACCTTGTTGAGTTTAGGCAGGAGGTTCCACCGGCGCCCCAGCGGGCAATGAGTGTTCCGATAGCTTTTTCAAGATGTGGTTCTTTAAAGAAAAAGCCTGTTTTCCGGCATTGGAGGGGCAAACAGGAAGGAATAAAGGAATAGTGTTTAATTTAGGTTAAACACCCGGTGGATAGCTTAATTGACCGGTTCTTTTCTTTATGGTATGATTCAACCAGGTTAAAAAACAACCTGGCAAAATTTTAAAAGTTTTCGGGGGTGATATCTCCAAGAAATTTCGACGTAATTTCTTCTTGAGAAGCTTTGCTTGCTGGATTTTCGGAGGTTGCATGTGCACCGAAATATGGGGTTACAATAAATTCAATCGAGTGCAATTAATTTGATCGAGCTCAAAAGGGAAGCAAAGGTGAGCAAATTGGGAGTAGAACTTCAAACACCGGAAACAGCGGAGAACAATGTTAAACAGCAGGTTCAACCAAAAATTGTTGTCAAAGACCTTGTTAAAATTTTTGGTGACCGTACTGAGAGGGCGCTTGAACTCTTGAAACAGGGTTTAAGTAAAGATGAAATTTTACAGAAAACCCGGCAAGTGGTCGGTATTTACAATATCAACTTCGAAGTACAAACCGGTGAAATCTTTGTCCTGATGGGGCTTTCCGGGAGCGGAAAGTCGACGCTTCTCCGCTGTATCAACCGGCTCATTGAACCTACTTCCGGACAGGTGTTAGTGGACGGTGAAGATGTGACCGGGGCTGACGGCAAAAGGCTGCGCGAACTGCGCCGCAAGGTCATGAGCATGGTTTTCCAAAGTTTTGCGCTTTTTCCGCACCGGACGATCCTCGATAATGCGGCCTACGGCCTGGAAATTCAAGGCGTGAAAAAGGATGAGCGTTATGCCAGGGCGCGCCCGGTCCTGGAGATGGTCGGACTTAAGGATTGGGAGGGGGCGTATCTTACTCAACTTAGCGGGGGGATGCAGCAGCGGGTCGGGTTAGCGCGCGCGCTTGTCAACAATCCCGACATTCTCCTCATGGACGAGCCTTTCAGCGCCCTCGATCCTTTGATCCGCCGGGAGATGCAAAACGAGCTGCTTGCACTGCAAAGCAAGGTCAACAAGACGGTTGTCTTTGTCACCCACGACCTTGATGAGGCATTAAAAATCGGGGACCGGATTGCCTTGATGAAAGACGGCTCTTTGGTTCAGATCGGAACGCCGGAAGAAATTCTTACACATCCTGCCAGCGACTATGTTGCCAAGTTTGTCCAGCACGTAGATATAAGCAAGGTGCTGACAGCCGAGGGGGTAATGAAACCGGCAGAGGCTGTACGGCTCCAGGACGGCCCCCGCGTCGCCTTGCGCCGGATGCGCGAACTCGGAATCTCCAGTATTTTCGTCGTGACCAGAGAACGCCGCCTGGCCGGCATCGTTACTGCCGACGATGCGCTGGAGGCTTCTGAACGCCGGGATCCTAACCTCAGCCGGATTCTCATTGAAGATATTTTTAAGGCAAGGCCGGAAACTCCGGTATCCGATTTGATTCCCATCCTTGCCGACTCAAAGTATCCGGTCGCTGTGGTGGGTGAAGACGGCCGTTTACTTGGGATAATTGTGCGGGGAGCCTTGCTGGCCGGATTGGTGCGCAAGGGGAATGGAAGCGAATGAGGTGTTTTATCTGTTTTGTCCGGTTTCAACGGAGTGAAGGAGGAAGCGGTTTATGGAAGCATACATTCCCCTGGCCCAGTGGGTAGACGTTTTTGTCCGTTATATGGAGCTCCATTTTATGGGCTTCTTTGATGTTGTCGAGACTTTTATCTGGTTTATCTGGTTTAATATTGAAAAAGGTATTTCCTTTGTACCCTGGTGGCTGCTTGTTATTTTACTCGGGTTGATTGCGTGGCGGGGCGCCGGCCGCAGCGAGGCACTCTTCACGGTTCTCGGTTTGGTTTTTTTGCAGGGGCTTGGTGTGTGGGACGGAATGGTCCGCACGCTCAGTCTGGTGGTAACTGCAATGCTTTTTTCCGTGGTTATCGGCACTCCCCTCGGAATCTGGGCGGCCCGGTCTAATGCGGTTCACGCGGCATTGCGGCCCGTTCTGGACTTTATGCAAACAATGCCGAGCTTTGTTTACCTGATTCCGGCCATTATGTTTTTTGGACTGGGACCGGTTCCCGCCTTAATTTCCATTGTTATTTTTGCGATGCCGCCGCTCGTGCGGCTCACCGATCTGGGTCTCCGCCAGGTATCCCCTGATCTCATAGAGGCCGCGCGTGCCTTTGGCTCCACTCCAAATCAGATTCTGACCAAGATCCAGGTGCCGCTGGCCCTCCCCACGATTATGGCAGGAATTAATCAGGCAATTATGCTGGCGCTCTCGATGTCCGTAATTGCCTCGATGATTGGAGCCGGCGGCTTGGGGGGCGACGTTCTCTACGGAATCAGCCGCGTGGAAGTGGGCCGGGGCTTCGTAGGCGGCATTTCTATTGTTGTTGTTGCCATTATTCTCGACCGCATTACGCAGGGCGCCAGGCGCGAGAAGAGAGTAAGGCAGGCATAAGAGATGCCTGCACCCAGTGTCCGGATCTTGGGGAAAGTGCGAGGAAAAACGAAGGGGGGATGCAGGAGGCGGGGGCCTGCCCTGGCCCTTGGTTTCGGTGTAGTTTTCTGGTTTTTTTGAAGCGGTGATTCCTTGCAAGCAGTGCAAGGGACACGCAAAATTCAAAATAGAATTTTTAAGGAGGCTGAGGAATTGAACAGGAAAGTCATTTCCCTCTTCATAATGCTCGCTCTTGCCGCCCTCCTGGTGGCAGGCGCAGGCTGTAAAGGAGCGGCCCAAAAAGAGACCATCACCATTGCTTTAACCCCGTGGTCTTCTACCATTCCCAGCACGAACATCGCCAAGGTTCTCATCGAGGATAAGCTGGGATACGACGTGCGGCTGCAGAAGGCGGACGTGGGCCCCACATACAGCGGTCTTGCCTCGGGCGATATTGACGTCTTTGTGGACGCCTGGCTGCCGGATATGCACGGAGATTATATGGAAAAGTACGGAGAGAGGATCGAAGATCTGGGAACCGTCTACACTGAGGGGGTCATGGGCTGGGTTGTACCTGCTTACGTCGAGCCGGACAGCATTGCGGAATTGAATGACTTCAAGGATAAATTCGATACCGATGGCAACGGAAAAGGTGAAGTCGTAGGCATCGAGGCGGGGGCCGGGATGATGCGCACCTCGAAGGAGATCTTTGACGCTTACGGACTGGACTTCGAGTTAATTGAAAGCAGCGAATGGGCAATGATGGCCGAGGCCGACAAGGCGATCAAAGACAAGCGGTGGATTATCTTTCTCGGCTGGAAACCCCACTGGATGTTTGCCAAGCACGACCTCAAGTTTCTCGAAGATCCCAAAGGCATCTGGAAGAGCAGCACGGTTCACAAGCTTGTGACAAAAGGATTGGACAAGAGAGCTCCCGATGTGGTGGAATTCCTGAAGAAGTTTACCGTGAGCGTTGACGACATGGACCAAATGATATACGAGATCGAAGTGCAGAAGAAAGATCCGGCAGAGGTGGCCCGCGCCTGGATCGGTGCCCATTCCGACAAGGTCGACAAAATGTTTAAATAGGACAAGCTGAAGAGCCGCCTGCAACCTCTGTTAAATCTGCAGAGCCTGGGATTTATCCCACAAGTATAAATAATATCAGATGAGCAATAAATTAGCGGCGGTTTTTTGAAGAACCGCCCTTTTGTTTTGATTTCGACGGCACAAAATTTTGGTTGGCAACGAACCCCGGCGCCGGCAGGGAAAGGAGCGCGGCCTGCCGGGGAGGACGGCCCCCCTCTGCGCGGGCGCCGCGGGCGGCCGCCTCCATGACCCCGCTCCGCCCCCCGCAGACCAGCACGGCGCCCCTGCGGGCGATCCCGCGGCCCACTTCTGCGGCGAGCGCGAGAACTTCCGGGTCCGCCTCTGCAGACCCTATCACCCCAACGTAAATTTTTCTCATCCCCGTATTCATCTCAATCCCCTTCCTGCCATACGTTCTCCCGCGCATTGTTTAGCAGCAAAAAGAAACTGCGAGCGGTGTTTCCCTTAGAAAGGATACTAAGATAAAGCGTGAAAATCCTTTCCGAAAAGCTTAAAACTTTGCCCGAAAGTTAAATTCAATGTTATTTCCCCGGGTCGCGGAAGTGGTGGGTGACAGAAAAAAGATCGCATCATGAAAGGAAACCGCGTCTATTGTGAGGAATATACTGAAATAGATAAGGAAACGCCAAAATAGGAGGGAATTTTAGGGAAAATGACCAGTGAGGATAAGCTGTTGGCAGGCGTGGCACATTTAGGAATTTTGTTTTCCGGGATCGGAATCATTATCCCCCTCGCGATTTACCTGATCCAGCAGGGCCGGTCCTCTTTTGTCGTGCGGCACGCCAGGCAGGCGCTCGGGTATCAGGTTGTGGTTTTGCTTCTTTCGTTCCTCCTTGGTATTGTTTTTGCAGGAGGGATAGTGGGGGGAATGGCGTACAGGAGGTTTGCACTTGGCGCGGGCCCTTTTGGTATTTATGGTTTAATTAACCTTGCTTTCCTCCTTTACGGGATTGCCGGCGGAATCCAGGGTTTTCTCGGCAGGGAGTTCAAATACATCTGGATCGGCGACTTTATCGAGCGGCTTTAACCCGCGGCTTGAGCCCGTGGTGCCGCCCGGCAACCTTCTCTTCTCTGGAATTTACTTCATCAAAAGTTCGTCATCATCTACCCCTGTCTGGTAGTCCAGGAGCAGCCGGTTGGCAAATTCAAGCAGAGTGTAAAGTTTTTCATCCGGCAGTTTTTTAATTACATCCAGCAGTTTTTCGCGCACTGACTGCACTGGCTCCAAATTAACGGCCCCCTTTTTGTACTCTCTTTTTAGTATGCTCTGTTTCCACCATAAAATTAAAGGATATTCCCTTTTGTGAACCTCCTCCGGACAAGGGGGCAGGTTTTCAGGGGCGAGGTTCTATAAAATGACGCGGTCCGGGTGCGTGTAAATGTTCAGCCGGCTCCCGCGCGCGAAGCCGATCACGGTAATTCTCAGTTCTTCCGCCAGCTTGAGGGCGAGATCTGTGGGAGCGGAACGGGAAATCAGAATCGGAACTCCCATTTTCGCTACTTTCAAGAGGATTTCCGAGGAAACCCGCCCGCTGAAGATGATCATTTTATTCTGGATGGGAATCCCTTCAAGAAAACACTGGCCGTAGATTTTATCAAGGGTGTTGTGGCGGCCGATATCCTCCCGGAAAATCAGGATTTGTTCACCCTGCACAAGGGCGGCGTTGTGGACCCCGCCGGTGCGGCGAAAAAGCTGTGCTCTTTCTTGAAGCCCTGCCGCAAGGCGCAAGGCCGCGGCGGCGCTTACCTTAAGGTCGGAGGCCACGGGCTTGCAGAGCAGGGCGTCGGCTGCAAAATAAAAAGAGGTCCGGCTGCGGCCGCAGCAGGGAGTGATGTAGCGTTTTAAAAAAACCTTTTCGGCAAGGCTCATGGCGCGGCTCGTCTCAACCCACGCCATTCCCTGTTCTTCATCCAGGGTGATTTCCTTGAGGTCCTCCCGTTTTTGCAAAATCCCCTCGGCGCAGAGAAAGCCGACGGCCATATACTTCAGGTCGACGGGAGAGCATACAAGTGTGGCCAGCTCTTTAGAGTTGACGTAAACGGTGAGGGCTGTTTCCCGGACGATGTAATCTTCCTCCTCCCGCCATCCATTTTCATCAACCCTTCGCACCAGGGAGGAAACGAACGGCTGCCGGTTATTCCTTTCCTTTTCCAGTTTTTCACCCACAGGTAAAACTCCCCTTCAGGATTTAACTTATGGAATTTAAAAGGCCTGCGTAGGAACCGGCTGCGTAGGCGACTGCGCCGTTCACGAGAACGAGTTCCACCTTTGTGCGCCAGTCGAGGGGAGGGCCGTCTAAAACGATAATATCGGCATCTTTGCCGGCCTCCAGGCTTCCCACCCGGTCTGCCACACCCAGGATCTCTGCGGCGTTAATGGTGATCGCCTTCAGGGCCTCCTCCTCCTCCATTCCCTCCCGTACGGCGAGCGCTGCTGTAAGTGGAAGGTACTGGATCGGCGTTACGGGATGGTCGGTCATGAGGGCAACCTTGACCCCGGCCCGCGCGAGGATGCCCGGTGTTGCGAAGGTGCGGTCCTTTAATTCTACTTTTGCGCGGGTTGTCAATGAGGGTCCGACAACCGCGGGAACCCCCTTTTGCGCAAGCTCTTCCGGAATTTTATGGGCTTCGGTGGCGTGCTGGAGGCTGACTTTTAAGTTGAACTCTTCGGCGATCCTGAGCCCCGTCAGGATATCGTCTGTACGGTGGGCGTGGATCAAAAGAGGGATTTCTCTTCTCAGCACAGGGAGGATTGCCTCGAGCTTTAAATCCCGCTCCGGACGCCTGGAAGGGTTATTCCTTCCCTCTGCAAGTTTAACTGCATAGTTTTGCGCCGCCACGAGCGTCTCCCGGAGGAGGGCGGCCGTCGCCATGCGCGTCATCGGTGCTTTTTTCTGTTCTCTGTAAACGCGTTTGGGGTTTTCACCAAGCGCCGCTTTGAGTCCCACCGGGTTCCTGAGAACGGCCTCGTCTACTGTTCTGGCGTAAGTTTTCATGGCCAGGCTCAATCCCCCGATGACGTTGGCGCTTCCGGGCCCGGTCATCAGGGTGGTCACACCGCCCCGCAGGGCGTCCTGGAAGGCTTGGTCCCCCATGTAAACAGCATCGACCGCCCGCAGGTGAGGGGTTACCGGATCCGAAACTTCGTTGATGTCGTCCCCCTCGATGCGGTAAATTTCCTCCCGAATTCCTACGTGCGAATGGGCGTCTATGAAACCGGGAAGCACGTATTTCCCGGTGGCATCAATCACCTGGGCGCGGGCGGGGGATCCAGGTCCGGTCCCAGCGCAGCAATGATCCGCTCTTTCACAACAACGGTTCCTCTTTCGTAAAAACGGCCGGCCATCGTTATGATCTTTCCATTAACCAGGGCCAGCATCTTTTGCATCTGTCAATACCTCCTCCGGCAGGAATCAGCAAAGATCGGCAAAAAGTTGCCTCTTTAAAAATACTTCGTCTTTTAAATTATAATGAAGCCGGCCTTCAAAGTATAACCGGGTTCTTGTTTGCTTTCCTGTTTTTAGGTGCGGATCAGGTTTTTCAGCGTCATCAGGTTTTCGACGTCTTCTTTCATTTCCGGCCCCTTTGGGGTTTCCAGGACCATCGGGAGGGAGCAAAGACGCCGGTCATTGAGGAGCAGGCGAAAACCCTCGAGGCCGATTTTGCCGAGCCCGATGTGTTCGTGGCGGTCGCGCCGGCTCCCCAATTCACACCGGGAATCATTTAGATGGATGGCTTTCAGGCGGTTTATGCCAATGGTTGCCTCGAATGTTTCAAAGGTTTTGGCGAATGTCTCAGGAGTGCGAAAGTCGTAACCGGCAGCGAAGGCGTGGCAGGTATCGAAGCAAACCCCAAGCCGGTCTGGATAAAAACTGTCTTCGATGATTTGGGCGAAGTGTTCAAAGCGGTAGCCTAAATTCGATCCCTGCCCTGCAGTTGTCTCCAGCAGCACCATCACGCCTGAGCCCTCCGCTTGAGCCAAAATTTCGTTGAGGGCCTGGGCAATGCGGCGGAGGCCTGCCTCTTCCCCTGCTCCCGCATGCGCTCCCGGGTGTGTCACAAGGTAGGGAAGACCAAGGGCGGCGCACCGTTCCATTTCAACCAGAAAGCCGGCCAGGGACTTCTCCCATAATTCGTCCTGCGGAGAACCGAGATTAATCAAATAAGAAGTATGAGCGAAGATGGGGGTGATTCCGGTTTTCCGGCGCGCATCCTCGAAACGGGCAAGATCCTCCGGGGTCAGGGGTTTTGCCCGCCACTGGTTGCAGTTCTTCGTAAAAATCTGGATGGTTTCGCATCCTACGCTCTTTCCCCGCAGGATGGCCTTGTAGATCCCGCCTGCAATGGACATGTGGGCACCGAGCGGCACGTTTTCACCTCGTTTGCTTAGTTCTTTTGCTTAGATCTCTTTAGCTCTATTTAGATCTTTCTACTTCGGAAAGGACCTCATCCAGGTTTTCGATCATTTCGTCAACATTATCTCTCGTAATGACGAGCGGGGGCTGGAAAGCGAGGACGTTGCGGGCGCGCCCGGTCTTGCCGATTAAAATCCCCCGGTCTTTCATGAGCTCTAGAACCTGATCCGTTTCAGGGGTTGCCGGTTCTTTGCCGTCCTTCACAAGCTCCGCTCCCATCATCAGCCCCAGGCCGCGTACATCCCCAATGAAGGGGTGTTTCTCCTGAAGCAGCACGAGCTTTTCTTTGAGGTAAGCCCCCAGCGCAGCCGCGTTCTGGACCAGGCCCTCTTTTTCAATGACTTCCAGGGTCGCCAGGCCCGCGACCATCGAAACCGGGTTTCCCCCCAGCGTAGAGGCGCCGGGGCGGGTGTAGGTGTCGGCGATTTCAGGGGGTGCTGTAAAAACCCCGATCGGGACACCGTTTCCGAGGGCCTTTGCCATTGTCATGATGTCCGGCTCGATGTTCCAGTGTTCGATGGCAAACCACTTTCCGGTGCGCCCAAAGCCGGTCTGGATTTCGTCGATGATTAAAAGGATTCCGTATTCGTCCAGGATTTCTTTCAGGCGCGGGAAGTATTCCGGGGGCGGAGTGATCATTCCGCCGTTTCCCTGGATGGGTTCGGCAATTAATGCCGCCACTTCCCCTGAAGTCGAAGTTTCAATGACCTGCCGGGCGGCTTCGGCGCAGGCGAGGTCGCAGCCCGGGTAGGTGAGGTTGAGGGGGCAGCGGTAGCAGTAGGCATTTGGAACGAAAGAGATCCCCCCGGCGGGAGAAGGGTCTGTCCGCCAAAAGCGCAAACCCGTGAGGCTCATGGTGAGATAGGTGCGGCCGTAAAGCCCGTTTTGCAGGGCGAGGAGTTCGCTCCGGCGTGTCGCAATTTTCGCGAGCAGGACTGCTCCCTCGTTGGCTTCGGTTCCGCTGTTGCAGAAAAAGCTTTTCTGGAGCCGTCCCGGCGTTATCTGCGCCAGCTTTGCGGCCAGTTCCAGCATCGGCTGGGTCAGGTAGATATTACAGACATGCTGGAGGGTTTTAACCTGCTCGCAGATGCGGTCGGTAATTTCCGGGTGGCAGTGGCCGGCGTTGATGACCGAAATGCCGGCAAGAAAGTCGAGGTACTTTTTTCCCTCATGATCGTAAAGGTACTGTTTTTCTCCCCGCACCAACTGCATTGGCGCCTGGTAAAAGTGATACAAACAGGGCATAATGTACTCTTTTTTCTTCTTGATGATTTCCGCAGGGCCCCAAATTTTACCGGTCATGATTGAACCCCCTATTTAGAAATGTTTTCTTGATAAGCGTTGCGAAACGCGATGTTACGCGACTAAACGCGAGGTGCGAGCCTTCCGGTTTTGTTCACTTTTACGCCCCTGGTATAGGGTCCCGTTCCGAAGGGGCCCTTTCTGGCCTGCAGGAGTTTCTCCCAATCACCTTCCAGGAAACGGTAGCTGGTCGGGCTTTCCCAGAGACGGTCGAGGTTGGCGCGGTAGAGTTTTGTGACAGCTCCTGCCTCCTCTGCGCTGTAGGTGGGAATTTCTAAACGCAGGCTTTTAAAGCCGGCTCCGTAGAAAGAACGGAGATAGGGCAGAAGCGCGAGTTCGTGCGCGAGGAAGAGGTGGTTTCGGCAGTTGTGTTCGGTTTCGAGCGGGTGAATCTGCCCGGCAGCATCCCGCAGCCCGTACTGCATTTTCCGGCAGGGGCCGGGGCAGAGCTGGTATCTGGTTGTCCCTTCCAGGAGGGCGGCCGGAAGGCAATGGTCGCTGACCATTGCCGGCAAGGTACCGTGAACCACGGCCTCCAGCGGGAGGGGAAATTCCCGGCTCATGAGCAAAAGTTCTTCCCAGCAAAACTCCAGGGGGGCAGTAGCCTGAACAACCCCGTACTTTTGCAGCAGGGCAGCCGCCTCTTGATTCGCAAGGTTGCAGGCGTAATCCGCGTACAGAGGGAGCCGGGTGGTTTTTGATGCCGCATAGATTGCACCCAGGTTGGCGACCAAAATGCCGTCCGGCTCCAATTCATGGGTTTCCTCCAGGAGGAGGTAAATTCGCTCCATTTCCCCGGGCAGGGTAATGCGGGGTGTTCCGATTACAACCCGAACGCCGCATTCCTTTCCTCTCGCAACTAGTTCCCGAAAATCCTCGAGGCGCCACGGCGGGCCTTGACTGCTGAAATTTTCCCCGCTTGTATAAATGATGTCGGCCCCGTTTTCGAGGGCGGCCCGCGCAGCAGGGTAAGATCCGGCCTTCACGGCGAGATGAGGCCTGCTGTCTCCAGCCTTCTCTTGCCCGGGATCGGGAAGAGGGTTGGCGGCGAGATCCTGCACTGTAAGCACCGGCTCCTTCACCGCGCAGCTGAAAAAACGGGGCTCCCTTTCTCCTGTATAGCCGATTGATGCGGGGCCCGGGTTTCCGAAGGCATACATGGGGCTCAAATCACGCACCCGCATTTCATGAAGCGCTTCGTACTCTTCCCAGTTAAAACTGTAGCCGGCGGGGTCTTCGTAGTAGCGGTCGAGGGCGCGCCTGTAAAACCCGATCAGGGGGCGAAGGTAGCCGGCCTCCCGCATCCTCCCTTCGATTTTAAGCGAGGAAATTCCCGCCTCGATCACCTCGGGGAGATAGGGCAGCAGGCATATGTCCTTAACCGCGAGGAAATGAGGCCCCCCGGCCCGGACCGGAAGCACTGCTTGGGAGTCGTGCTCCACCAGCTTGAAAGGCCAGCGGCAGGGTTTCAGGCAGCGGCCGCGGTTGCTGCTTTCACCGAAAAGCATTCCGCTGTGGTAGCACTGGCTGCCATGGGAAAAGCACATATCCCCGTGGGTGAAGTATTCCAGCTCCAAAGACACCTGGTTGTGGAGGAGTTTAATCTCAGCCAGGGTCAACTCCCGGCTTAAGATAACCCGCGTGATCCCTAATTCCTGCAGGAAGAACAGGCTTTCCAAATTATGGGCGTTCGCCATCACGCTGGCGTGGAGGGGCACGGTAAGCCCCAGTTCTTTTGCGCGCCGGGCGACTCCCAGGTCCTGAATGATTAATCCATCAACATCGATTTCCTGGAGAAAGGTCAAATACGCGGAGAGTTCGGAAATTTCGGCGCTGGTGAGGAGGTTGTTGACGGTTACGTAAACTTTAACATTGTGGGCATGGGCAAATTTCACGACCTCCTGGAGTTCTTCCCCGGTAAAATTAAAATCTTTCCGGTGCAGCCGCATGTTGTACTTTTTTCCGCCCAGGTAAACGGCGTCTGCTCCTGCTGCGATTACGGCTTCAAGCACATCCCATTTTCCCACGGGAGCAAGGAGTTCTACCCGGGAAACCGCTTGCGTTTTTTGCATCTGTTTTAACTCCCACCTTGTAGTTTATTAAAAAATAAATACATCCAAGAGTGTAAAGATGAAAATGGCGACCCCGATCACCTGATTCACAGAATAAGCCGCCAGCGTCACCTTGTTTAAATCATCCGGTTTCACCAGCAGGTGCTCCCAGCAGAGGAGCCCTGCCACCCCGAGCACGCCCAGATAATAAACGCCGCCGAGCAGGGCGTAAGGAGGGGCGAGAAAACGGGGAACAAGCAGCAGCAAGACGATTACGGTAAAATGGAGACCTTTTGCAATCCTCAAGGCATTTTCGATTCCAAAGCGGGCCGGAATGGCGTACAGTCCTTCCTGCCTGTCAAATTCGAAGTCCTGGGTGGCGTAGATGGTGTCGAAACCGGCAACCCAGCACATTACGGCGCCTGTTAAAAGCAAGGGCGGCAAGGCAAAACTTCCGGTCACCGCCAGCCAGCTGGCTGTTGGGGCAATTCCGCAGGCAAACCCCAGCACCAGGTGGGAAGCCCAGGTGAATCTTTTTGTATAAGAGTAAATTACCAGGATAAAAACTGCCAGTGGAGCCAGTTTCAGGCAAAGGGGATTCAACTGCCACGCTCCCACCCCAAGCAGGAGGAAGCCCAGGATGCTCAAACCAAGCACCTCCCCCCCGGAAACGAGCCCGCGGGGGAGGTGGCGGTGGGCGGTCCGGGGGTTTTTGGCGTCAATCCGGCAGTCAATCAGCCGGTCCAGGGCATTGGCAGCATTTCGCGCTCCCAGCAGGCAAACCAGTATCCAGAAAAAAATCCGCATGGGAGGCAGGCCGCCTGCCGCTAAAATCATTCCCACAAGCCCAAAGGGGAGAGCGAATAAACTGTGGCTGAACATTACAAGCTCCCCGTATAATTTGATTCTCTTCAGGCCGGTGGAAAATTTGGAGACAGGAACGACCATTTTCGGTTTTTCTCCCCCTGCATGATCTCCTTTTTTAATAGACTTTCGCTGCAGGGAAGGGGTTTTCCTCCCCGTGTTTCATATTTTTAATTACGGCACGGCAAGTCCGCTCCGGCCTATGCGTCTGCCTGAATTTGACAGCAAGATTCCTGCGTACATGCGGCGGCACCAGACGATCAAAGCGCCATGGCCCCTTTTTGACCAGTGGATTGAAGCAGCAAAATTGAAGCAGCAAAATTGTCCTTCTTTGTATAGAAAAGTATAAAAGTAGTTACAGAACTCGTTGCTTTGGAGATTCTCGCCAGTGTGGAGGCTGTGGCCCTGGGAGCAGGTGTTGTTGGCGGCTCTGAAGGCTCTGTGGTTATTGCTGTTTCTGGTGATGCTGAGTTCCAGGCAATCAATTGGACTTCCGGGTCCTTTCCTTCTTGACGCCTACGCAATGCAGCCTTGAGGGCAGGGGGATAACGATATGACCAGGACGCTTCGATGACGATTCGCCGGACATGGGCGTTTCCTGTTTTTGTG
>DAOURU010000254.1 GCA_030627585.1 Bacillota bacterium | reverse complement strand
TGTTGCTGGAAAGCGCTGGAGAACTGTAGAAACCGCAAGGCCAACAAAGCATTACAGCACACGGCGACCAGGTTGCTGTCCATTTGCCTCCCTGGAAGTGATAAAAAATGTGCCATAATTTTAGCACAATAAGGAGGCAACAACTCTTTCATAAAAAAATTTATTTTGATAAGATCCTCCCGGTTCTGGAGGATTTAATGTGATAAGTCACAGTTTTTTTTACTATTACAATATTCTACAATTTCTAGATTGTTACATTTAAAGAAAACTGTTACTAAATCTGGTTTTATCCACTAAAGGGGGAGTCCGTGGCTCCGGTTGTATCTCGTTTTGGTATTAATCAGAATCTGGAAGTCGGGGTCGGGTTCTCCCTCGATTTCCTGGATCCAGCGCTGGGCGAGCCGCAGGTCATTAAGTGTCAGTGTTGGGTAATCCTGGAGGCCGAAACGTCCGTCGAGGAGGCGGGCGTACCACAGGTTGCCATCAGGCTTGATCCAGCCGTCGCGGGTATCCTTGACCGCGAGCCGGATGTTCTCTGCCACCGCCTTGTATTCCTCCTTGCCGGTTGCGAGGAAGAGCTCGTAGAGGAAGTTCATTTCGGTTACCAGGTGGTTCAGGGAGGTGTGGGTTTCTGCGCGGCCCCGGGCGTCCATGTAATCGGGAACCAGGTACCCGCTCCTGGGGGTCTTTCGGGCGTGGAGCCGGGCAAAGGAGCAGAGAAAAGCGGCGTAGCGCTCGGCGGCGTTCAGGGCCTGGGGTTCTCCAAAGGCCTGGTACGCCCGCAAGAGAAAGATCGCCCCGTCGGTGTTGAAGCGGGTGTCGTAGAAACCGGGGCCGAACCCGTAGTCTTCGGCCAGCCAGTTTGATTTGGGTGTGGTGGGCCAGTAGCCGGACGGGTTTTGGGTGCGGATGGCGGCGTACATTGATGAGATGGCAAGGGCGCGGGTCAATTCCCCCGGCGTGCGCAAGAAGGCTTCTCCCACATGGTGGGCCGGGCAGCGCCAGAAGCCCCGGGGGTCGCTGGGAACGTAGCTTTCCGGGGTCAGGTAGTACACTCCATCAATCCAAAATTTGTGAAATCTGTTGAGATCTGCAACCCGGAGCCGGTCAACGGGGGTGTTGTTTTTCCAGTCAACAAGCGGTTTTAAGGCGATGACTCCCCATGCCCGGCTTTCGGTTCCCGGTAGACCCGGCAGGGGAATCTCGTATCTGGTTTCGTTTTTCACGGTACGGACGCGAGCAGCAGGAGATTGATGGTATAATTCCTTAATCACCCCGTTCCCTAGATCTTGAAATACATCGATCATACCCAGGGCGAGAGAGCAGTCCTGGCTCTCGATGAATGTCAGACTTCGGGGTAAAGAGCAGGGGAGCGGACCGATCTTTATCTCTTTCCACCGGGACTGCCGGTTGTCAATGATGCCGCCGGGGTATTCAATTGTCCGGATAACGCGGGGCGGCGCAGAGCCGGAGATCGTTAGCTTAGCCGTTGCTGGGGCCGCTTCCCCGGGGAAGGCGTGGCAACTGATAAAGTAGATCGCATTTTCCCCGTCAATTTCTTGCAGGGTCAGCGAAAGCCGGCCCACGGCCCTTTTCCCAACCTTGATGTGGTAGGAATACGTTGTTTCCCTCATTACTTGTTCTTCTAGTCGGGCTGTTTCCTGCACCGGTTCCAGGTATGCTTTTGCACCGGCGGTGAAAATGAAACCGGCCTCCAGAGCCCTTGTCGTGTGCTTGCCAATCGGGATGGCCACTGATTCTGATGATTTCAGAAGCGCGCTCTTGAAAAGAGGTGTGATCATATCTGCCGCATACAATATGATGATAATTGTAATTGGAAAGATAAAAAGATAATAGAATTTATGAATTTTTTTAGGAGGGCGTCTTCGTCTCAAGCTACGCGTCACCTCTCGCTTCGTTCAAAGCTGAAAGAAGCAAAAAAGCCGTGGGGATTTAGCCATTTTAGCGTCGGCCTTTCAGTTTCTTAGAGTAAATTCGTTCTGGAATTATACGTTCGTCTCTTTGAACTGTTTTCCTGCCAGGATTTTACTACATCAAAATTCTTATGTCAGGGCAAGCTCCTTGAGGAGGATGTCAAACACTGTCATCCCCTCCTTATCCTCCTCCCATTGAAGCTGCTCAACTCTCTTTTTTTGCTAACTGTCTCTACCCGCAGACCGGTGAATGAAAACCTTTTAGAATTTTTTTTGTCAAAAAGCGATCCAAAATCCTTCTTAAAGAGTCTATATATTTAGAGAAGTCAGCAGGTTTATGTTTAATCCGTACCGGTCTGTAAGAAAATCGAATGGGGAAAATGGGGAAAATGGGGACAGGCACCTTTTTGAATGAAAATGGGGACAGGCACCTTTTTGGATGAAAATGGGGACAGGCACCTTTTTGGATGAAAATGGGGACAGGCACCTTTTT
>DAOURU010000292.1 GCA_030627585.1 Bacillota bacterium | reverse complement strand
TGCTCGGCAAGCAGGATAATGTCTGAATTCGTCGAAAAAAAAGTTAAATCAGATTATAGGGGGTTTTTCAGTGTGGAGGATTACTCGGGGGAAAGATGACCCCCGGAAGGTTTTTTATGTACCTTTAAATAAAATTAAATTCGGTTACTTTCAACCGCGCTTTCAGATTGATGAGGCAGATTTAACAGATCTGATTGCGTCGATCCGGGAGGCAGGCGTCCTGCAGCCTGTCTTGGTTCGACCCAGCGGCAGTTATTACGAGTTAATAGCCGGCGAGCGGCGCGTGCGCGCAAGTATTCTGGCCGGACTCAGGCAGATTCCGGTTGTCGTGAGGGAATTAAATGACGCCCAGGCAACGGAGGTCGCTTTAATTGAAAACATCCAGCGCCGGAGCCTGCACTTTTTTGAAGAGGCGGAGGGATACGCCCGCTTAATTAAGGAATTTCAATTGACGCAAAATGAGGTTGCAAAAAAGATGGGATTGAGCCAGAGTGCAGTGGCGAATAAGTTGCGGCTTCTCCGGCTTGATCCTGAAATCAGGGCGCGCATCTACAAGCTGCGATTATCGGAGCGCCATGCGCGCGCCCTCCTTGAATTGCCGGACAAAGAAAAACAGGAAAAGATTCTCAAATTGGCTTATGAGCGGAACATTAGTGTTTCTGAATGGGAAAAACTGATCAAGCTCGAAAAAGATCAGAATATTTCCCGGGAAATAAAAAAAAGGAAAAAGAGAAAGATGAAGCCTTTCATTAATGACCTCCGTCTTTTTATCAACTCCTTGGAGCGCGGCGTGGAAACCCTTCGCGCTGCTGGCTTGGAGGTTCGCTTGCATCACCAGAAAAAAGAAGATGTTCTGCGTATTACGATTGAGGTTGAGGCAGGCGGCCTCCGGGAAGCAGAGAATTAAAGTTGGAGGGATAAATTTTGGGAAAACGTGCCCTGTTTCTTGTCATGCTGGCAATTCTTCTTTTCACGGGCGTTTCTCAAGCAAATGCGGCCATGGACGGCTCTTTGCACATTATCGTCAATACTGATTTTTTGGTTTCAGATGTTCAACCCATCATAAAAAACGGCCGCACCCTGGCGCCCGTCCGAGCGCTTGCTGGAGCCCTCGATTTTAATGTTAGCTGGGTTGCTGCTTCGAAAACCGTTATAATTACTAAGGGCGAAGAAACAATTAAGTTAACTATAAATAAGAAAAAGGCCTTCGTTAATTCTGATTACCTAACTTTAGATGTTCCCCCGCAAATAGTTTCAGGAAGGGCGCTTGTCCCTTTGCGCTTTGTTTCCGAAGCTCTGGGTCTAAATGCCAAATATGATAAATGGGGCGAGACGCCGCTTGTATGGATTACAGAATTTCATCTCTTAAAAGCTGCAGATGTCAAAACAGACGAAAATTATACCCGATTAGAAAATGATGGACTCCCCCCCTTTTACAAGCTCAAGCAGAATGGCGAAACTGCGAGACATATCCGGCTTGGCGCGACAATTTCAATGGTGAAGGATGCTTACGGCGTCCCGTTTAAGCAGGATCTCGATGCAGCAAATTCAGGCACAATCAGCTATACTACCAAATTCCTGCCCCGTACAGATTCAGGGATCAGGATGATTTTTGAATTCGAAAATGCCATCCTCAAGGCTGTCACCATCAGTTTTTAAATGCATCAGCCCAACAAAAACAAGCTTTAAGCTGTATTACCCCTTCTCGCTCAGTTGCGTACTTTACGGCTGGAGTTCCACATGCCAGCATCTTCCGTTTCCACAGCCCTTTCCTTGTCTCTCGGGCTTCCCGTTGAAAGCCTCACGAAAAAGGCCGGCGTCCTTCACGTTGGGACCAAAAGCAGCCTAACAGTGGGCCGTATTTATTCCGATCACCCACGTCGAGCTCCAGGTAAACCGTTTTGCCGTCCAGCCGCTTTTTTGTCCAGGCCGCTACTTCTTTACCGCAGGGCTCGACTTCTATGTTGCTCTCGTGTGCAGCTACCCCTTCGGCCATGAAAAGCCTAAAGGATTGATCTCGAAGCCAGCCTGAATCATCT
>DAOURU010000208.1 GCA_030627585.1 Bacillota bacterium | reverse complement strand
TCGCACATCCCCTGTTGCCTGCCCTCCAGCGTTGCTGTTTCAACAATTTTAAAGAAAATAGCTCAAGGGAAGGCTTGGGAGTGAGGCAAGGTGGTTGAAATGTGGTTGTGGGCAGACAAAATTAAATCAGAACGCCGGCGGAGTGGGTGAATGTGTCCGGAATGGTGGGAAGGGAACAGAGCCCTGGCTGCGGCTGGGATGTTTACATTGCGGCCTGGAAGAAGCGGCTGCAGGCTGCAAGGAAGAAGAGAGCGAGAGGGGTTAAGCGCGCCCTGGAGGAGGCGGCGGCAGCGGCGCGCTTCCTTGTCGAGGACTGCGGCGCCGGGCGGGTCTACCTTTTCGGCTCTCTGGCCTGGAAGAGGCCCCTTTTTCGCCTCGACTCTGATATCGATCTGGCGGTAGAGGGGATGCCGGAAAAGAATTGGAGTCTGGCCGAACGGGGCCTTGGGGAGCACTTCAGCTTTTCTTTTGATCTGGTTGATCTCGGGGAAGCTAATTCCTTTCTGCGCAGGAAAATTGAGACCGAGGGGGTGCTTCTTTGTGAGTCGGGAACTTGATGCCGTATCCCTCCGCAGTTTTATTGCCGAACTCCGGGATAAGTTGAGCACTATCCAGGACATTGGCAGGGAAGTTGAGACCGGGATAAAACGCGCGGGAAAGAAAAAAGAACTTGTTCCCCTGGAGTTGATGGGGCTGGCGCACTGCCTGGAAGGTTTTTATACCGGTATAGAAGATGTGTTTTCAGAGATCCTGACCACGATTAACCATGGGACTCTCACTTCGGAAACGTGGCACAGGGATCTGCTGCGCCGGATGACGCTTGACGTTCCCAAAGTCCGGCCGCCTGTAATCGATGAGGGTCTCGCCCGGAAGCTTGATGAATACCGCCGTTTCCGCCACCGTGTCCGGCATATGTACAGTCCCCTTGTGCCAGATTGGGACAAGATGAAGCATCTGGTTCACGAGCTGCCAGAGGTCTTGGAAAGGCTCATTTCCCAGATGGAAAGATTTCTAGCTTTCCTGGAAGAAACTGCTGACCGCCTCGATGAAGAATAAGAGAAGCGAGAGCATCAAAAAGCTCGGAGAGGCCCTGCAGTCACCCGATGTTAATCAGTTTCTATTTTAATGAGACAGGGGTTCTTCCTGTAATTATTAGGCACGAAAAAGGGGATGAATATTACAGAGCTCTAATGAAAGCAGATAAAGGAAAGATTACTGATTTTATTCGGATAGTTGCTGAAGAGGTCCGAACTGTTGGGCGAGGCGCTGGCTTACCTGCGGAGCCAGGACCTGGAGATCGAGGTGCTGAGAGCTGCCAGGGTAGAAACGCGATTGACAACATCGTATATCTTAGGATATGATGTATATAAAGATGGCTTAAGTAAGGTGAGGTGCAATGAACTGCCGGAAAAAACAACCTCTACGCATGATTCGAAAACAAACCTACCTTTTTCCCGAACAGGAGAAAAAACTAAAGGAACTTGCTAAGCTGAAAAAAGTGACCGAAGCAGAAATAATCCGGGAGGCCCTGGAGCATTTCCTGAAAGAAGAAGAAAAAGGCTTGATCGAAAATCCGCTCTTTAAGATTATTGGTATAAGTGGAAGCGCTGCAGGCCCTGAGGACGGCTCGGTGCATCATGATAAGTATTTATATGACGGGTCGTAAGGTATTTCTGGATACAGGCGCCTTTATTGCCCTGGCATTTCGGCGCGATCAAAACCATGAAAAGGCTGTTAAAATCTTTCAAGCAGTTATGGCAAAAAATGCGGACATCGTCACCACGAATCTGATTGTTGCAGAAACATATACTTTTCTCCGTTATAATATTAATTATCATACTGCAATCGGGTTTCTGAAAAGTCTAAAGCAGGCCGAGCAAGCAAGTATGATCAAAATAATTTATGCGACCCCGGAGATTGAGAAGGAAGCTCTAAAAATTCTTGAAAAATACTGCGACCAAAGCATTTCGTATCCAGATGCTGTGAGCTTAGCAGTTCTGGCTCAAGAATCAGATATCAAGGATGTATTCACCTTTGACGAACACTTCTACCTTACCTCAAGGAATGTTCTAAATCTCTCGCTGTAGCTGTTGGTCGCCAACGAGCGCCGTTCTTTGACTGCACCAGGGAGCAGGCGGCCTGTTTCCGGCAATAGATTACCCGGCCGGTACCTCTCAATCCGGCCTGCTTTCAGGCCGGCTTCGAGCTCCAGGCGTGGCCCCTTGGTTTTGATTTCATTTGCAGCTCTAGGAGTTGTCAGGAGCAGCAATCTGCTGTATAATATCTTTCGGTTACAGTACGCTCAGTTAAAGTGCTGATGTAGCTCAGTGGTAGAGCAGCGCACTCGTAATGCGCAGGCCGTCGGTTCGAATCCGACCATCAGCTCCAAAGAAATCTAGGCGCCGCAAGGGTTTGCGGCGTTCGCCGTTTTTAGTAACATCAGCGAAATTGGCGAAATGGGGATAATTTGGGGATAGTTTGGACCGAAATACACCTAATAAAGCCTAATCATCCAGGGCAAAAACCAAGGGACAGGTTCTTTTAAGCCTGTCCCTGTTGAAGTGTGCCGTAGGCCCATGGAAGGGGAGGGGTGGTAAGCCGTGCTTTTTGAGGAAATTGGGGAACCACTTGCTTACGGTATCCGGATGCATTGGCTTGCCGTCCCATGTTGTAAACAGCCGGTCTGAACCTTGCCATAAGTCCCCTGCCTTTAATCGCTCCTCCAGTTGGGAAGTTCTGTATTCCTTTAGCAACGCCATGACTGAAGAAGGTACAGCTATTACCCGTTTTGAAGTTTCGGTTTTTGGCTCCTTAGTGAATATGCCTTGTTCGGGGAGGTACTGGCTGGTTTGCCTGACTTCAATCGTCCCTCGTTCAAAATCAACGTTCTTCACTAGCATGGTGAAGGGCTTTTTTATTTATCCTGAACATCCGAAAAACACATGGAGGCGCTAAGCAATGCATAACCGATACCTCCGCCTGGCCGTTTCCCTGAGCGGCCCTGGCGGGCAAGTCTTTTCCTGGTGGTTTCCACCAGCGAAAAAGAAACAGTATACCGCCCTGTGGTGGTGGTTTCCAAGGACATCGAGGTCAATACTCCCCTAAAGACTCAAAACCTGGTGGTACGAAATTTTTCCGTTGACGTGGTACCGGCAGGGGCGCTCACTGCTATTCCAGCAGGCAAAGTGGCTGGGCAGAGGCTCTGGGCTAGGGAATTCCTTCTCCCGCCCATGGTTAAGGACAATCCAGTTGCTCTACCCGTGCCCGGCCACCGGGTCTTTTCCATTCCTGTCAGCCTGAAGGCTGTGGG
>DAOURU010000235.1 GCA_030627585.1 Bacillota bacterium | reverse complement strand
GAAGATTTGGGGGGGAGCGTAGAGGCCTTTTTTTTCCCCCGCGGCCGCGAAAAAGAGCTCCGTTTTCTGAAAGAAGATGCCGTTGTCATTGTTAAGGGGCGGGTCAGCCTGCAAGAAGAATCTTGCCGGATTTTCGGAGAAGAGGTAAGGCCGCTTGAGAAGGGACCTTCCGAGTACCTTTACGTGCGGATTAACCCTCTTGCCGGGAAGCCGGATGTAGTCGAAAGACTGCGCGTCCTCTTGATGCAGCAGCGCGGCTCCACTCCTGTATTTCTTTATTTTGTCCGGCAGAAGAAATTAATTAAAACAGATGCCTCTTTTTGGGTTGAGGTTACACCAGAACTGTGTTATCAAATCGAAGAATTATGCGGGCCCGGTTCGTGTCTAGTTCTTAATGAAGAATCAAAATTTTTAATGTCAATAGCTTGACAATTTTGCAATGCCAGTAAAAATATGGTATTATGCAATACAAGAGAAGGGACGGTGAGCGCGATGGTGGTTGAGAATATTATTCAAGGTGATTATATTGCGGTTAAGGCTTTGGAAAACGGGGTTACCGTTATTGGTCTTACCCGCGGAAAGGATACCAAGCTTCATCACACCGAGAAGATCGACCAGGGAGAAGTAATGATCGCCCAATTTACGGAACATACTTCTGCAATTAAAATTCGAGGCCGGGCCGTCATCTATACAAAATTTGGCTCTTTTGAAACCTCTGTAATCTAAATAGGCAATCATTTTTTCTCCAAGCAGGAATCTGCAGCCGGCTGGTCGAATGCTTTACCCACAGGAATTTTGGATGGGGAGGGGGCCAAAATTCGATGTGGACGGTAGTTTACATTGCACCAAACCGGACGATTGCGGAGATGCTCAAAGAAATCCTTGCTTCAGAAGGACTTTTAGTAATGCTTCGGTCTACGGGGATTCCTCATTTTGGCGATGGGGGTGCGGTAGAGATATTAGTCCCGGAGTCAGAAGCAGAAGAAGCTTATGAAATTTTAAGCAGTACTGTGCCTGTTTAAAGGGCAGGTGTTGAAAACCACCTCACCCGCCGTTTTCCTGCAGAGCAACCGGGCTCTGCAGGAAAATCTGAGGTTTCCGCCTGGATTAGAGATACAAATTAGCCATATCCGAGAATAGGCCGCGGCAAAGCAAGGAGGGAGCGGACTGTTTAAGGATCTATTCCGTAAACAGCAAAAATATATCACAGTAAAAGCCGATTCTGTCCCGCGGGAAAGGGATGTTCCCTGGCTCAAGTGCCCTCAGTGCGGAGAGCTTTTATATGTGCGCGAATTGGAAAAAAATCTCAAGGTATGCCGAAAGTGCCGCTATCACTTCCGCCTTACAGCACCGGAAAGGATTGCTTTGACTCTTGATGAAGGGAGTTTTCAAGAGCTTGATGGCGATTGGACAACCGCCGATCCCTTGGGCTTTCCCCAGTACCAGGAAAAATTGGCTCGCGCCCAACGGGAAACGGGGCTGCGGGAGGCCGTTCTTACGGGCGTGGGAACAGTCGATGGTTGGCCGGTGCAGGTCGGAGTTTTAGAACCTGACTTTATTATGGGGAGCATGGGAAGCACCGTCGGAGAAAAGATTGTAAGGCTTGCGGAAAAGGCACTGGAAAGCAAATTGCCTGTTTTGCTTTTTTCTGCCTCGGGCGGGGCCCGGATGCAAGAAGGAATTTTTTCTTTGATGCAGATGGCAAAAACAAGCGCGGCCTTTGCGAAACTTCACAAGGCCGGGCTTTTGTATATATCGGTTCTTACCGATCCCACGACCGGCGGTGTCACGGCTAGTTTTGCCGCTTTAGGGGATTTTATTATTGCAGAACCCGGTGCCCTGATCGGATTTGCGGGGCGGCGTGTCACGGAACAAACATTAAGGGAAAAAATCCCTCCCGGTTTTCAAACCGCAGAGTTTTGCTTCAGCCACGGATTTGTTGATCTTGTGGTGCCCCGGCAGGAAATGAAGAAAACTTTAGCACGCATTTTTTCTCTTCACAGCGAAAGGAGTTAGCGGGATTGCCTAATATGCTCCTTGATTTCGAAAAACCTCTTGTGGAGTTGGAGAGCCGGATTTCCGAACTCAAAAAGTATGCCGCGGATAAGGGGATTGACCTGGGGACCGAAATTGAACTCTTAGAAAAAAGGGCGCGGGAACTCAAAAAAGAAATTTATCAAAACCTTACTCCCTGGCAGCGCACCCAGCTGGCGCGTCACCCGGAGCGCCCCAATAGCCTGGATTACATCAGGTTTCTTTTTACTGATTTTCTTGCACTCTTTGGCGATCGTTGCCACGGGGACGATCCCGCCGTTGTGGGGGGGATTGCCCGGTTTGAGGGCTTGCCTGTCACAATTATCGGCCATGTAAAAGGCCGCAATACAAAAGAAAACCTCGCCTGTAATTTTGGAATGCCTCACCCGGAAGGTTTTCGGAAAGCCCTCCGCCTTGTGCAACAAGCGGAAAAGTTTCGCCGTCCCGTAATTTCCTTTGTTGATACGCCGGGCGCTTATTCCGGAATAGGCGCCGAGGAGCGTGGTCAGGCTTGGGCGATTGCCAATAATCTTTGTGCCTTTGCTCAAGTTAGGACTCCCGTTATTGTTGTGATTACGGGGGAAGGGGGGAGCGGGGGAGCCCTTGCTTTAGGGGTAGGAGACGCCCTTTTAATGCTTGAAAACGCTATTTTCTCTGTAATTTCTCCTGAAGGATGTGCGGCGATT
>DAOURU010000193.1 GCA_030627585.1 Bacillota bacterium | reverse complement strand
TGATTCATCAGCCTTTAGGTGGGGCGCAGGGGCAGGCAACAGATATTGAAATTCATGCAAAGCGGATTATCAAGGTGCGGGAAAAGCTTAATCAAATTCTTTCGGAGTTAACGGGGCAGCCTCTCGACCGGGTTCGGAAAGATACAGATAGAGATTTTTTCATGGATGCCCAGGAAGCTAAAGATTATGGAATTATTGACGAGGTGATTACTTCGCGGGTGGAAGAGAAGGTGGAGTAATCAAATAGGGGGTGTAATTTTTGTACAAATTTGGTGATGATAAAGGGCAGTTGAAGTGCTCTTTTTGCGGCAAGTTGCAGGACCAGGTTAAGAAACTGGTGGCGGGCCCCGGTGTTTATATTTGTGATGAGTGTATCGAATTATGCAACGAAATTATTGAAGAAGAACTCAGTGAAGAGAGTGGATTTGAATTAAGCGACATTCCTAAGCCCAAGGAAATTAGGGAAATCTTGGATCAGTACGTAATCGGCCAGGAATACGCGAAAAAGATTCTTTCTGTTGCTGTCTACAACCACTACAAACGAATAAATCTCGGCCTGAAGGTTGATGATGTTGAACTCCAAAAGAGCAACATCATTATGCTGGGCCCTACAGGCTGCGGGAAAACCCTCCTCGCCCAAACGCTGGCGCGGATTTTAAACGTCCCATTTGCGATTGCTGACGCCACGTCATTAACCGAGGCCGGATATGTCGGAGAAGATGTCGAAAATATTCTCCTCAAATTGATCCAGGCTGCGGATTACGATGTGGAAAAGGCGGAAAAAGGAATCGTTTATATTGATGAGATTGATAAAATTGCCCGTAAATCAGAAAATCCCTCGATTACGAGAGACGTTTCTGGCGAGGGAGTCCAGCAGGCTCTCTTAAAAATCCTGGAAGGTACGGTTGCCAGTGTTCCCCCTCAAGGGGGGAGAAAACACCCCCATCAGGAATTTATTCAACTCGATACCACGAATATTTTGTTCATCTGTGGCGGTGCTTTTGAAGGGATCGATAAGATCATTCAGAACCGCATTGGGAAGAAAACGATTGGTTTTGGGGCAGAGTTAGGCAATCGGAAAAGTCTAAAAATAGGGGAAATATTAAGCCAGATTTTACCTGTAGACCTTTTAAAATACGGGTTAATTCCGGAGTTTGTGGGACGGGTGCCGGTTATTGTGACTCTTGACGCCCTGGATGAAGATGCTTTAATCAGGATTTTGACCGAGCCCCGGAATGCCCTGGTGCGCCAGTATCAGAAGCTTTTTGAATTAGACGGGGTTACGCTGGAATTCAAGGACGATGCCCTGTCAGCGATCGCAAAAGAAGCAATCAGGCGGAATACCGGAGCGCGGGGGCTGCGGGCAATTCTTGAAGATTTAATGCTTGAAGTGATGTATGAAATCCCCTCGCGGGGCGACATTACGAAGTGCGTCATCACGAAGGAGGTCATTACAAAAAAGGAAGAGCCGATTCTGGTCACTGTTGACCGGAAGAAAAAGCGTGAAGAAACTGCTTAACGGCAGCAGCCGGTTCGCCGAAAGGAAGAAGAGGTGCTCCACTCAGGGGCGCCTTTTTTGTTGTCAGGTGGCCGGATTTCACCTATCTCTGGCCGGAGCGGAATCCCTCCTTTTCTTAAAAAACTTGAAGGGGGTTTGAAAACCAAGGTTCCTGGTAATAATTAAGGGCAAAGAGAAAAAATTTAGCATGAGGAGCTGTGGTTGCTTTGGGCGGTCACATGGGCTGGAATAGCGTTTTCGGATTGATTCAGATTTTTTTTGTCATCGTGATCGGCCTCTACTTCTGGAATCTCCTCCGGAACCAGCAGGGAGCACGCCTTGCGGTGAACCGCGAAACAAAAAAGGAATTGGAGAAAATTCAGCATCTCAGGAAGATTTCCCTCGCGGAGCCCCTTTCCGAGCGGACGCGCCCGAGCTGTTTTAAAGAAATTATCGGTCAGGAGGACGGACTTAAGGCCTTAAGAGCTGCGTTATGCGGCCCCAATCCCCAGCATGTTTTGATTTACGGCCCCCCGGGTGTGGGAAAAACGGCGGCAGCTCGCCTTGTACTCGAAGAGGCCAAGAAAAATTCTGTTTCACCATTCGGGGCGGATGCAAAATTTATTGAGCTTGATGCGACTACCGCGCGCTTTGACGAGCGGGGAACTGCCGATCCCTTAATCGGGTCGGTTCATGACCCTATCTATCAAGGGGCGGGTGCTTTAGGCATGGCGGGGATTCCGCAGCCGAAGCCTGGGGCCGTAACGAAAGCGCACGGGGGAGTGCTTTTTATTGATGAAATTGGGGAGCTTCATCCTGCCCAGTTGAATAAGCTTTTAAAGGTGCTGGAGGACCGGAAGGTTTTCTTTGAAAGCGCATATTATAATGCTGAGGATGCTAATATTCCGGCGCACGTGCACGATATTTTCCAGAACGGGTTGCCCGCGGATTTCCGTCTCATTGGAGCAACAACCCGTCTCCCTGAAGAGCTCTCGCCTGCCATCCGTTCACGCTGTGTTGAGATCTTTTTCCGGATGTTGCTTCCGGCGGAGATCAGGATGATCGCGCAAAATGCTGCAGAAAAAATCGGTTTTTGCTTCGGGCCCGGAGCGCTTGATGTAGGTGAAAAATACGCCACCAGCGGGAGGGAGGCTGTCAACATTATTCAAATTGCGGCAGGTCTCGCCCAGGGCAAGGAGATCCGGGAGATCCAGGCTGTAGATGTAGAGTGGGTGGTCAACAGCGGCCAGTATTCCCCCCGCCTGGAACGGAAAGTACCCCCGGAGGCGGCGGTTGGTCTGGTCAACGGTCTTGCCGTAAGCGGGCCGAATCTCGGAACGCTTTTAGAGATTGAGGCGTGTGTGATTCCTGCCGGAGGTGAAAGAGGACGGGTTATCGTCACAGGGGTTGTTGAGGAAGAGGAGTTAGGTGGAATTTCCGGGAGGCGGGTGAGGCGCAAAAGCATGATCAAGGGGTCGGTGGAAAACGTCCTCACGGTCATCCGGAGCCATCTCGAGGCAGATCCCCGGAACTACGACATTCATATCAACTTCCCGGGAGCAGTTCCGACTGATGGGCCCTCTGCAGGGGTGGCCATTGCGGTGGCCGTTTATTCCGCCTTAACGGAAAAACCTGTCGATAACTTTGTGGCTCTCACGGGAGAACTTTCTTTGCGAGGGGAAGTTAAACCGGTTGGCGGGATCGTTGCCAAGGTTGAGGCGGCATGGCGCGCCGGGGCAAAACGCGTTCTTATTCCTCAGGAAAACTGGCAGGAAAGTTTCCGGGAGCTTCCTCTCGAGGTAATTCCCGTCCGGCAAATTCAAGAGGCGCTCAAACTTGCTCTCCTGCAGGACTCTTGCAGGAAGCAGATGTCGGCATAGTATGTGAACCCAAAAAACAGCAGAAAAAATTCCAGGGGAAACAGCAGCATCTTCCGGCAGGAGGTGGTGCTGCTTCTTTATGCCTGATTTTTCCGGTGGCCGGCAGCGGGTCGAACCTATTGC
>DAOURU010000080.1 GCA_030627585.1 Bacillota bacterium | reverse complement strand
TCTTTTAACGAAAGTTTCTCCTTTTAGCCGCCTTCATGGGTTGTTATGGGTTGTTGTGCTGAAAATTTAGTGGAGCCGTTGGGGGGACTGCTGGAAACGCTGCTTGGTGCAGAGAAAGACGAAAAACAATAGAATTGACCAGGTCTGGAAGGTGCCTGTCAGGCACCTTTTTTACCGGTAATGTAACGGACCAGCCCGCGGATGTTGAGTTCAAGGGAAACCTTGATTTGGGAGGTTATTTTATCTAGGTTTGCGTGGGGAATTTCCAGCACTTCCCGGAGGAGCCACCGGTTGACGCAGGCGGAGGCGGCTTCTTCATCTGCTCCTTCTTCGATCAGGTTTTCTGCAATTGCCCGTGCTCTGCCTACGACGCTCCGGTACTTTGCCAGGAGGCGCTCCGTTTCCCGGGATGCTCCAAAGTGGGAATAGAAGAACCATTGCGGGCGGAAGGCGGCCAGCTTTTCCGCGCTGTACAGTGCCTCTTCCGGCTCGAAACGCGGGGGGACCATTGCTGGGAGGAAGATTTCGTATTTCTGGCGATCCACTGTATAGTCGATTTTGACTCCGAGGGAATCGCCGACGAAAATCCCGTTTGTGAGGTCGTCGTGGATGCATATACTGTGCGAGGCGTGGCCCGGGGTTTCCAGCAGGGTCAGGGTTCTCCCGTCCAGCGCAAGCTGCCGGTCACCATTTACCGCCTCAATCTTTTCTTCGGGGATGGGCAGGAATTCGCAAGGATGAAAGGGGTACTCCCGGCGTGCTTTCCGGGATGCTGCTTTGAGGTCACCGGGCGCTGCCAGGTGACGGGCGCCCTTGGCATGTACGATTACCCGCGCTCCAGGAAAAAGCTCCAGAAGCTGCCCTGCCCCTCCCGCGTGGTCGATGTGGATGTGGGTCAGAATGATGAACTCCAGGTCGCGGGGGCCAAGGCCTACCTCCTGCAGGGCCCGGCTTATGTGCTTCCTGCTCTGCGCCGGACCCGTATCGATGAGGGCGCACTTCCTTTCACCCTGCACCAGGTAGGCAGCGGTCCGGCCGGGGATTCCCATGTCCCAGACATCGATGAGGAATACACCTGGAGCCACTTTTCGAATGACCAATGAAAACCACCCTTTCTTACGACCTGCATGGCGCTGGGCAAATTTCCGTGAGAATAAGGAGTTTCCCGAGCCGTTAATTTAAATTTTTTCTTTCTCCCCGCCGGCGGTTCAATCCTGACTACAGGGGAAACATCCCTCGCGCGCAGGTGAAGCCTTTCCAGCCAGCCGGTGATGCTTTTGGCGGTCTGTTTTTCTTCGAATCCCCTGGCGGGATAGACTGCCCCCTTAAAAAAGGCGTTGCAGAGCTTGTCATCTTTTTCTATGTTTGCGAAGCGGTTCACAAGATGGGAAAGAAGGAGCGCTACCACCTCGCAGGCACCATCTTTGCTTGCGAGAACTCGTTTATCCTCTTTGCGAAAAATAAAGCCGGGAGGCATGATTTTCGCGAGATAATCAACTGCGGCCGCGGTTTCTTCCCCGTAGATCAAAGGTGTGTAGCGCACCAGGAAATTGCCTTCTTGATCGGTTACAAGCTCCGGTGCAAAGGAGCCGGACCGGGCAAACGCCTGGGCAACCGCGGCAGCGGCGTTTAAAAACCTGGTCGAGGGAGAGTGATTGGAGAGAGCGGTATCCAGGGGGAGCCTTAAAAAGAGGTTAAATACGGGTTCTGATCTGATAATTTTCCCCCTTTTTCTTTTCAGTTTCAATTTTCCCTCTGCTTGTTCGGGGCAGGATCCTCCGCCACCATTTTTTTAATTTTGTTTGCCTGCGCTGCGGTAAACTTTTTCAGGCTGATCTTTATTTTATAAGGGGAGGGGCGGGTCCCCTGCACGCGAGCCAGAACATCCCCGCCGTTAATATTAATCTCCCTGACCATGCCCTGGTTGGCATATCTTTTACCGCGGGGTAAACGGTTGGTGTTGGAATCGATCCTTTCCATTGCCTCTACCCAAGCGTTTCCCCACCATGTTTTGCCGAACTTCCTTCTGGCGGCCATATTTTCTCCCTCACAAAAAGCTAAATTTGTAAAAAGTTAAGAATTTGCCTCGGAATTGCACCAGACTGTATACCCTTATTCTCCATTTGCCTTTGTTTTCCTTGTTTTGCACGAGCTTATCCGGACAGGAGCCGCGAGATGCGCAGGTGTTTCCTCAAACCGGGGAGCTCGAGCCAACCAGGAATTTTATCCTGAGACTTTGACAACCTTAACATAAGAGGGGAACTGGATGCAGTTAAATTAAGGGGATTGACACTAAAGGGATTGACACCGGGGCGCGGCTGTGGTAAAGTGAAGGCACGAGGTTAGATTTTCAGATCAGGTTATTAAAAATTTCATAAGACGAGTTGAGACGAGATGAGCCGGGGGGAGAAAGACGAGACGACGCGGAGTTATGTTGGGATGCGGACCAGTACTTCGGTACTGGTTTTTTGTTATTCGGAGTTGGCAGATTTTGAATCCGGGTTTTTATGGTTTAACTTTTTCATGGTTTAACTGGTGAGATGGATGCGGAACCGGATTCGGGGTAAAATGGAGGGGAGGGAATCACTTTGCTGCTGATGATTGATAATTACGATTCCTTTACTTTTAATCTCGTTCAGTATTTAGGTGAAATAGGGCGGGAAATCAAGGTGTACCGGAATGACGCCATCACCCTGGCGGAAATTGAAGCATTGTCTCCTACCGCGATCCTGCTTTCACCCGGCCCCTGCACTCCCAACGAGGCCGGAATTTGCCTGGATTTGATCACCCGTTTTGCCGGGCAGTTCCCTGTTTTAGGTGTCTGTCTGGGCCACCAGGCCATCGGCCAGGCCTTTGGGGGGGAGGTTGTCCGCGCGCCCCGTCTGATGCACGGGAAAACCTCTCTTATTTACCACGACGGGCGCACAATTTACACCGGCTTAAAAAATCCTTTTGAGGCCACGCGCTACCACTCTTTGATTGTACGGCGGGAAACCCTGCCTGCCTGTCTCGAAATTACCGCTGAAACTGATAAGGGGGAAATTATGGGAATCCGGCACAGGAAGTTCTTTGTGGAAGGGGTTCAGTTTCACCCGGAATCAATTTTAACGGAAGAGGGGAAGTCTCTTTTGCGCAATTTTGTAGCGCAGGCGGAAGCCTGGGGCAGAAATTGCTGCGCCCGGCAGTTCCGGGGCGGGAACCGGGGAGAGGGGAGGAAGGTCAATCATGGAAGATCGCTTTCAACCGGATGAGCCCCAAAAGGCAGTTGCGGTTGGCGAGGTTATCTTTGGGGGCCTTGAGGTTGTCCTGATGGCGGGCCCCTGTGCTGTAGAAGAAAGGGAGTCTTTTTTGGCCTGCGCCCGGGCTTTGCGCCGGCTCGGAGTGCGGGTGCTCCGGGGGGGAGCTTTCAAGCCCCGGACCAGTCCTTACAGCTTTGCCGGCCTGGGCCGTGCGGGGCTTCAGATTTTGGCGGAGGCCAGGGAGTACACGGGAATGGCTGTCGTCACAGAGGTCCTGGACCCCCGCGACGTGGAACAGGTAGCAGCTTATGCCGATATTTTACAGGTCGGCAGCCGCAACATGCAGAACTTCGCTCTGCTCCGGGAGATTGGCAGGAGCGGCTGGCCTGTTTTGTTGAAGCGCGGCATGGCTGCAACCGTTGAAGAATGGCTGCTGGCGGCAGAGCACCTCCGGGCTGCGGGAAATGAGCAAATTATCTTGTGCGAACGGGGGATTCGCACCTTTGAGACCCAAACCAGGAATACGCTTGACTTGAGCGCCGTACCGGTACTTAAACAACTAAGCCCTTATCCGGTAGTTGTAGATCCCAGCCATGCCGCAGGGAAGCGGGAATTGGTGGGGACGCTGGCGCGAGCTGCTGTTGCTGCCGGGGCGGACGGTCTGCTCATTGAAGTTCACCCCAGTCCGGCCGCGGCGCTCTGCGACGGCAGGCAGTCCCTGGAAATAAAAGCATTTTCGCAATTAATACTGGATTTAAGAAAGGTGGCACGGGCCGTCGGGCGTTTAATCAGGAGCGACGAGTGGGTTCACCGCACTGCGGATCAGAAACCGGTTAAAATCAGCCAGGGGGTAGCCAATGATGATTATTGAAGAAACCGGCTTTTTAGATCCGGTACGAGTTTTTGAATCCTTGAAAGATCGCCCCCTTTCCTTTTTCCTGGACAGCGGGATGAATCCCGAGCGTTTAGGACGCTACTCTTTTCTGGGAAGCGACCCCTTTCTTGTTTTTAGATCTAGAAGGGACCGGGTTGGGATCTGGCAAAACGGGACCTATCAAGAAAAAAGGGCCGATCCCTTTCGTGTTTTACAGGCATTGCTCCGGCGCCACCAGCTTCCTGGTTCTGCTCCGGTTCCGGTGGCGGCGGGAGCCTTCGGTTATTTTGCCTATGACCTCGGTTGGCAGTTGGAAAAACTCCCTGACCGGGCGGAGGACGACCTCGGTCTCCCTGACTGTTATTTAGGATTTTACGACCGGTTGGTGGCAGTTGACCACTTAGAAAGAAAAGCCTATCTTACTTCTACCGGTTTGCCCGAATCAGGCAGCAATGCCCCGGTGCGGGCACGCCAGAGGCTGGAGGAACTGGAGGCGCTTGTTGCGCGGCCCGGTGGTCAGATTTCAGTTCGCGAGGAAGCAGAACCCCTTCTGCCTGAAAACAGCCTTCAAATCACGGCGCACTTCAGCCGTGAAACCTACCGGAGGGCGGTTCAGAAAGCAAGGGATTATATTGCAGCAGGGGATATCTTCCAGGTCAACCTTTCCCAGCGTTTCGCATGCCCGCTTTTGACTTCGCCCTGGTTGCTTTACCAGAGGCTGCGCAGAATTAATCCCGCACCATTTGCCGCTTATCTTAATTACCCCGAGGTTGTTGTTGCCAGTGCTTCCCCGGAGAGATTTCTTCAGGTAAGAAACCGGGTTGTAGAGACGCGCCCCATTAAAGGGACGCGCCGGCGAGGAAAAAACCCTGCCGAGGACCGCTCCCTTCGTACGGAGCTTTTAAACAGCGGGAAAGACCGGGCCGAACTGGTAATGATCATAGACCTCGAGCGCAATGATTTGGGGCGGGTTTGCAGTTTTGGGACGGTGCACGTTCCGGAGTTGATCTCTCTTGAGGAGTATGCGACAGTCTTTCACCTGGTCTCAACGGTAAAAGGAACTCTTGCCCCGGAAAAAGACCTGGTCGACCTTTTAAAGGCGACCTCCCCGGGAGGATCCATCACGGGGGCGCCTAAAATCAGGGCGATGGAGATTATCGAAGAATTGGAACCTGTCAAACGGGGAATCTATACTGGTTCGATCGGTTATTTGGGATTTGACGGGTCTGCCGATTTAAACATCGCGATCCGGACTTTTATCATTAAAGACCGGGCCGTCTATTTTCAAGTAGGAGGCGGGATTGTCGCAGATTCGGATCCTGATGCCGAATACTGGGAAACCATTGATAAGGCGCGCGCCCTTGTCCGGGCGCTCGGCTGCAAAGAGGAGGCTCTTGCGGAGTGCATGGCTTGGTTTGGGTAAAAGGCCGCCTGGTCACCGGCGCCGATTCCTGTTTAGGGGTTGCAGAAAGGGGGTTTCTTTATGGTGACGGTTTGTTTGAAACAGTTCGGGTCTACCGGGGAATCCCTTTTGCCTGGAGGCGGCACCAGGCGCGGCTGGCGGCGGGGTGTGAAGTACTCAAGATGCCTTTTCCCGGGGAAGAAGTCGAGGCAGGTATGCAGGCGGTTTTATCTGCAGCTGAACTTACGGAAGGGAGCCTGCGGGTTACGGTAACCCGGGGGGAGGCCCCCCGCGGGTTGCTTGCTTCCCCCGAAGTTAAACCTACAGTTGTTATTGCCGCCTACCCGGGGGAACCCTACCCCCCGGCTGCTTACAGGCGCGGT
>DAOURU010000241.1 GCA_030627585.1 Bacillota bacterium | reverse complement strand
GGCCGGAAGTGTAGTAGTACAACCGGCAGAATTTGCTCCTTTTGTGGAGCCTTCAGCACCTAAAGAAAAGGGCAATCTCGCCCTAATTTTAGATGTTCCGCTGCAGTTTACGGTGGAACTGGGAAGAACACGGAAAACTATTAAGGAAATTCTCGAGCTGGGACCAGGTGCAATTGTGGAACTTAATAAATTGGCGGGGGAACCTGTTGATATTCTTGTAAATGGAAAACCAATTGCGAAAGGAGAAGTTGTGGTAATTGACGAAAATTATGGGGTGAGAATAACCGAAATTTTGAGTTCTGCAGAGCGGCTCAGTAACCTTCAATAACATTAAAACAGGAGGGGAAACTGTGGGGAAGCGGATTCTAGTTGTAGACGATGCCGCGTTCATGCGGATGATGCTCAAGAATATTCTTACGAAAAATGGTTATGTTGCGGTGGGGGAAGCCGAAAATGGTGCGGTCGCCGTAGATAAATTTACGAATTTGCGCCCCGATCTTGTCACCATGGATATTACAATGCCGGAAATGGATGGTATTACCGCTGTCAGAGAAATTTTGAAAATTGACGCCCAGGCAAAAATCATTATGTGCAGCGCAATGGGTCAGCAGGCAATGGTTATTGATTCTATCCAGGCAGGTGCGCGCGATTTTATAGTGAAGCCTTTTCAGCCTGAAAGGGTTGTGGAGGCCGTCTCGAAAGTATTGGGATAAATATTGGAGGCATCCTTAAGATGATACGTTACGGCGTCACGAAAGCTGGCAAGATCTTGTGGATGTTGATAATCCTCCAGATGCTAACGCTGCCTGCCCGGGCTGCGGCGCTTCCGGATTTAGATTATCAGGATCCCGGCCCCATTGCTCCGCCGCATATCGGGAGTCTACTTTTTCGCCTGGTGATCAGTCTCGTAGTTGTCATCGGACTTGCTCTCGTTGTAATCAAATTTATCCAGCGACGTCCTTTTATTCCGCGTTCCGGTCATTGGATAAGAATTCTCGATCAGGTCGCAATTGGTCCCAACCGTGGTCTTTTGCTGGCTGAAATTGCGGGGAAAATCTACGTCCTCGCCCTTACCGAGCACACCATAACGAAACTGCTGGAAATTGAAGATCCTTCTCATATTGCACCACTTCTGGAAGAGGAGGGGGTTTTGGGTTCTTCTTTAGCGGGTAAAAAACACTGGCGCCCTTTTTGGGCAAAAACTTTTAAAAATATATTATCAACGCAAAAAAGCCCTTTAAACAGCCAGATTTTTCATAGTCGAGAAGAGGAATAGCAGCATGGGAGAGAGGAGGATATTTCTTGTAATTTCTCTCGTTATAATTGTACTAGGATGTGCCTTGCTGTTTTGTACTCATACCGCAGAAGCCCAGCCCATTCCTTTTCCCCGGGTTAATTTTGAGCTTGGAACTGCCGAAAAACCCGAAGAGGTAGCCCAGAGCCTCCAGATCCTGCTAATCATTACGTTGCTTTCACTAGCACCTGCTATCTTGATGATGCTGACTTCCTTCACGCGTGTGATTGTGGTTCTTTCGTTTATGAGAAGCGCCCTTGCCACGCAACAAATGCCCCCCAATCAGGTGCTTGTTGGGCTTGCCTTATTTTTAACATTCTTCATCATGGCACCAACCTGGCAGGCAGTAAACCATAATGCTGTACAGCCTTATTTAAAAGGTCAAATCACCCAGCAAGAAGCATTAAAACAAGGAATGGAACCCATTCGCACATTTTTGTTTAAGCAAACTAGAGAAAAAGATCTTGCTCTCTTTGTTTCTCTTGCAAAAATACCCAGACCCCGCAATTACCAGGACATTCCTAATTATATTTTAATTCCGGCTTTTATCATTAGCGAGCTCAAAACAGCCTTTCAAATCGGGTTCGTCCTCTTTATTCCGTTTTTGGTGATCGATATGATTGTCGCAAGTACTTTAATGTCTATGGGGATGCTTATGCTCCCCCCCATGATGATCTCGCTGCCGTTTAAGGTTCTTTTATTTATTATGGTCGACGGATGGCATTTACTGGTACGCGCTTTAGTTATGAGTTTTTCATAAAGGAGTTTTTGTAAATGACGGAGGGATTTATTATCACTCTGGGTCGAGAGGCACTATATGCGGTACTGCTCGTTTCCGCCCCGCTCCTGGGAATCAGTTTACTGGTAGGATTACTTGTAAGTATTTTTCAGGCAACAACCCAGATCCAGGAGCAGACCTTAACCTTTGTTCCGAAGATTATCGCCGTTTTAGTTGCAACCGTAGTTTTCGCGCCCTGGATGCTTCAAATTTTAGCCTCTTTTACTCAAAGCCTCTATTTAAACCTTCACCGTTTGGCGGGCGGAGGTTAAACCGGCGTGGAGGTAAATTATGGACTTTTTAGTTTCGCTTTTTCAGGAGATTGATCTTTACTTCCTGATCTGGGGTAGAATTGCCGGTTTTTTACTCACGGCAATCCCTTTTAGCAGCCGGAATATCCCCGGCCAAGTAAAGGTTTGGTTTGCAGCGCTGCTTGCTTTTCTGATTTTTTCAATCTATCCCGAAGAAAATCCTCAG
>DAOURU010000086.1 GCA_030627585.1 Bacillota bacterium | reverse complement strand
TTTCCTCGTATTTGATGAGGTTCTGTCGCGCCTCGAGGCAGAGACGCGGGGTGACCCTGTTGTTGCAAGGGCTGCAGATTATCTCCTGGCGGCGAGCCTTATTGAATTCCCAGGTACGAGTTTGCTGTTTCTCTCGATGAAGCTGCTTCCTTGGATGTCCGAGATCGGGTGGCAAGGATCCTTTCGGCCTTGCGGTTGGCCTCCTTCGAGGCTGACGAGGACCATCTTTGGGGGCTTGAGGAGCCGGTTTTAACGCTCGTTCCCGCACCGCTTTTAGTTGCTCATGATTTCAGCAAAAAGTGGGGGGAGGAGCTCGCCGCGAGCTTTTCACAGCGGGTCACTGCCGAGTTCATCAAGCGGCTGAAAGAAAAGGGGATCCGACTGAAGGACCTTGTCTCTTCGGAGTTTGCATACCCCTCCACGCGATATTCTGGGAGCAAGAGGCGACTGCTTGGTTGGATCTGGGAACACGTCAAAGAGTTAAAGTTTGATTCTGTCCTCGATCTGTTCGGAGGGACGGCAAGTGTTAGTTTATTGTTTAAGCGTTACGGAAAGAGAGTTTACTACAACGATCTGTTCAAGTTTAACCAACTGATAGGTAAAGCATTGGTGGAAAACAAAGAAACAAAGGTAACGGCATCCGACCTTGAGAGAGTGCTTCTCCTCAATGGGAACGGTTATCCTGATTTCATCCAGAAAAATTTCAAGGGGATATTTTTTTTGGATGAGGAAAACGCTTGGTTAGATAAAGTAGTTGCAAACATTTCTCAAGTTAGGGACGAGTATAAGAGGTCAATCTTATTTGCTTCTCTCTTCCAGGCCTGCTTATCTAAGCGCCCTTTTAATCTTTTTCATAGGGCGAATTTTTACCTCCGGACGGCAGATGTCCCCCGAAGTTTTGGTAACAAAACGACGTGGGATCACCCCTTCGAAGATATGCTCGTAAGATACGTGGGTGAGTATAACAGAGCGGTTTTCGACAATGGGCGGGATAATTTGGTCATCGGCGGTTATGATGCTTGCCTTGCGCCAAATGGAGTCGATCTTGTTTACATGGATCCCCCTTATTTTTCTTCAAAAAATGGCGGGACGGACTACCTCGCGTATTACCACTTTTTAGAGGGAATCGCTGATTACGAGAACTGGGGGAACCGGATAAACGGGACAAAGAGCAAGATCAGGCAAATTGCACCCTTTCCGGAGGTTGAGGCGTGGACGCGGAGAGATAAAATCAGGCAATCTTTTAAGAAGCTTATTGAGAGATTTCAGGATAACATCGTCGTGCTTTCTTATCGCAGCGAAGGGATTCCGTCTCCAGAGGAGATCATGGAAATGCTGAAGAGTTACAAAAAAGATATTAAGGTTTACTCCAGGCCCCACCGGTCTGCCCTGAGCCGTACCATACGGGAAGAGCTACTCTTTATTGCCAAGTAATTCACCCTTATGGAAGTCAAGTTAGTCTGGTGGTTGCAATTTAGGCCCTGGGGATAGCTTCGTTATTCTCGAAGAAGATTTGGTTTAGGAGGGAAGTAGAGTGGATCCGAACGAGGTGGGGATTGCTTTCGAGATCCTTTTAGAAGAAGTCGAGTCGGTGGTCGAGGATCTGAACGAAGAGGGGGCCGAGGCCTTTAGGAGAAGCGATTACGTAGTCGCGAGGGAAATAGCGAATCGCGTTCAAGAGGTAACTGCTTTCAGAGACCGGGTCAAGGAGATGCAGAGAGAGTGGAACCGGCTATTTGGCGAATTCGTTGAGGGTATAAAAAAGAGGGGCAAGAGGCAACTGCTTGCCCAGCGGTTGCAGCGCGGCCTGCGCACGCCCGAGGATGCTTTTCGCCGACCAATTCTCGAAGCCCTTGTGGAGCTGGGCGGCTCGTCTACCGTTGACAGGGTTCTTGACCTTGTTTACGAAAAGATGAAGGATCGCCTAAACGAATATGATCTCCAGCCGCTCACCTCAATGCCGGAGCAGGTTCGCTGGCGCAATACCGCCCAGTGGTGCCGCTACACGATGGTTAGAGAAGGCCTGCTGAAGCCTGATTCACCAAGAGGCGTCTGGGAAATCACCGAGGCTGGCCGGAAGCAACTCATTGAAAAGGAAAATGATTAGGAAGACCTGTTTGTGATCCATTATGATTTTTTAGTGGAGGATCTTGGCAATGTGCAGGTTATTGGGGTTGGTTGCAAACAGAGCGGTTGACCGCGAGTTCTCCTTGGGGCGGTTTCAAGAGCTTGCCTCCAGTAACCCGGACGGTTGGGGCATAGGCTGGTACGAGAGCGGCATGGCGAGGGTTCATAAGGAGTCGGTGCCGGCCGACGATCCTGAAAGCGGTTACTCGACCTACTCTAAAGAAGTGAGATCAAAGATCATTATCGCTCACGTGCGAAGAGGCACGGGGGGTGCCAGGCCCCGCCTGGCAGGCTGAGGGGCAGGAAGGTCCCTGCTCCTGTGCAGGCGCCCCCTGCCGGGGAGGCGATTTCTGCCTTTTATTGGGGTTTCCGGCAGGAAAATCCTTCTTCTTGGCGAATAGTGTAGAAAGAGGGGGTAAGAGGGTTCGTGAGCGCCGCTGCCCCCCGGAAGGAGTAGCAAAACCGGGAGGAAAAGCTTTCTCCCTCAGCAGGGCAGAGCGAGGGTAGGGCGTTGCGCCGGGTTCTTTCTGGACCCAAAGGGGGACTCTCGTGGAGGTGGATCTGTGGACGAAAGGAAAGTCAACGCGGATGGAAGGGAACTGGGCGGGGAGCGCAGAGTTGGTTTAAAGTATTTGGCTGCCGCCCTTCTTATTCTTGCCCCTTTTAAAATGCGCCGCACCGAATCGGGGCTGATCTTCCCCATTTGTTGAAAAAAGCGGTGAATAACCCCCGTTAACGTTCGCACCGACCAGTGGGTGACTCCCGGAAGGTATTCCTCGCCGGGATACTGGCAGGCCAGAGCGACTACCTGGAGGCGAACTTCCGGGGAATACACCTGGGGGCGGCCGCTCCGGGGAAGATCCAAAAGTCCTTTTAAGCCCATCCGGAAAAGTTAGTCTAGCCATTTTTGGACGGTTCTTACGCTCCGGTGTAGGTAGGCGGCAACCTTCTGCAAAGAATAACCGGCCACCGCCTGGAGAACCATCTGCGCCCGGTAAACCAAACGAAAACTTATCTTTTGGGAGCGGGCAAGCCGGGCCACTTCTTTAATTTCTACCGGTCTTACCGGGTAGTAGCGCTCTTTAGTTTTTTTTAACCAGTCTCCCTTTTACCTGGGGAAATCCCAACCGGTTTAAATGGTAGCGCACGGTCCGGGGGCTAATCTTCTTTTCCGGAAAGCGTTCGTTTAAGGCGGCCCAGATGTCTTCGCTGGAGAAGGGGACTCCTTCGGCAACCCTGGTGCAGACCTGGTAGATGAGCTCGGCCTTTACTTCCGGGGTGACCTTGTAGTCGCCTTTTTGCCCCTGGCGCCGGTCAATTAAACCTGCGCTTCCCTTTTGCCGGTACCTCTCCCGAAGACGGCCGAAGGCCTGGGGGGTGTAACCCAAAATTTGCGCCCCTTCGGCATTGGAGAGAAGCCCTGCTTCCGTTAAGGTGACGCTGATCACCTTCTGGCTCAAGCGATCGTGATCGGGGATGGCAATGACTTTGTCCAGGAGGTGGATTTGCTTATAGTTTTCTTCCTGGGTAATGATCACCGGTTTTTCTTCCGGGAATTTTATCTTCCGGTGATCGACAAATCCTTCCAGGCCCTGACTGAAAACCCGGTCAACCAGTGTTTTTACACCGGGAACCTGGTAGCCAAAAAGTCTGGCGATCAGTTCCCGGGGAAACCCTAATACGTAAAGGACGAAAATGATTAACCGGAGCAACACATCCTGACCCAGGGCCTGGGCGGCTCTTGCAAACCTCCTTTCGCCCAGGACCAGAGATTGTTGGGCAGGCAACTGTGGGCAATGCATTTAGTTCACAATCTCCTTTCAAAAACAGCCATTAATGATTAATAAATTGGCTTTTTAATGGCATTTTACCCACAGTATACCATAATTAAGGATGTTTTGCAAGAATTATTTATGTTGCCAATATGTTTGCAAGGATTTTTATGTCAGGGTACTAGTTTTCGTTGATTTTTATTGATTATTGCTGTTTGACAAGTTTGGGTTTAGTTAATGCATCGTCGGTGATTTCAAATATTTTACAGCCACAGGCTCTTTGGCCCGGGTCCGGTCATAGATGAGCAAACCAATATTTACAAAGGCGAGGACGATAAAACCGGCCAGTCCGGTCCCCCCAACAGTTAAATCACTCCCCCCTTTCACCACCATCAGGGAAAGCCCCATCGTGCCATTAAGTGAACCGTGGATAATGGCGGCGGCAATGACAGAACCTGCTTGAAGGCTGACATAACTAAAAATCGGGGCAAGCAGCAAAGTAAAGATTGTCATCATGAAAACGCCCGCGCCGGGATGCTGGGGGTAATTGTGCCCCTGCAGAATCAACGGGGCGTGCCAGACTCCCCAGATCAACCCGATCAACGCCGACGATTTCCAGAAACCAAGATGCCCCAATTCTTTCAGGAGGAAACCCCGCCAGCCCAACTCCTCGCCAAAAGCGGCAACGGCATTGACCGTAATTCCGGCGATCAGGCCCTGCAGCAGGCCAATCCAAATCGGGTGGACCGGTAATGCGGCAGCCTGGTTTTTCATTTGATTTATCTGTTCCGGAGTCATTACAGACCTTAATCTTTCAAACATCCCCGCCATTTCCGGGGAGTATTCGACGCCGGGGAAAAGCAAGCTGACGCCGGTTGTAGCAAAGGCCATCACAGGAGGGAGAAGCCATGCCGCCAAAAACCAGCGGTTTAACTTGAAGGAAATGCCCAATGGTTTGATTACAGGCTCTTTATAGATCAGCTTTTGGACGACAACAGCAACAACCGCCGGGATAAACATATAGGTCGTCCCTACAAGAAGCGAGCCGGGCATGGTCCATTTTCCGCCAAATGCAAGATAAAGAATAACCAGAAGATAATTCAAGAAAAAGGTCAGCCCGGTAAAGAGCCCGGCCTTTTTGGCGCTTCTCGAGATGATGACATTTTTCCTCCTTTCAATTACCGCCTCAATTACCGCCCGGCTGCCCTTTTAGACGAGCGCGGCAGAGGTCGCTCAAGGGGCACTCCCCGCAGCGGGGCCTGCTTTTCAAGCAGGTGGAATGCCCGAGGGCGTCAATCTGGGCGTGGTACTCGTTATAAAGTGACACATCGCGAGGGAGGTGCCTCATAAAGAAGGTTTGCATCTCCCGGTAAGACACCTTCGCTTCAAAATAGCCGAGCCGGTTAAAGATGCGGTGGGTGTAGGCGTCGATGACAAAGACGGGCTTCCCGGCGGCGTAAAGGAGAACGGCGTCCGCCGTTTCCGGCCCGATCCCGTAAATATCGAGGAGGCGGCGGCGCAGGGCTTCCGTCTCCTGCGATAAAAAAGCCTCCAGGTCGCCGCCGCATTCCTTCTCCACGACCCGGCAAAAGGCCTGCAGCTTTCTGGCCTTCTGGAAGTGATACCTTGCAGGACGCACCAGTACCGCCAGTTCCGACGCGCCGCAGGAAAGCAAGCCGCTCAAAGAGAGAAGATTGGCTTCTTTAAGGTTTCTGATTGCCGCGGCCGCGCTCCGC
>DAOURU010000181.1 GCA_030627585.1 Bacillota bacterium | reverse complement strand
CAAACACCGAACACCGCTGTTTTTAAGCAAAAGTGCAGCACTTTCAATCCAATATTTAACAATAGCTCTACAAAAAGGGCATACTTACCCCTTGGGAATGAAAATGGGTGAAAATGTGAAAATGGGGACAGGCAACTTTTCTGTTAATTTCAACAGATAAATCCTTATCGAGATGAGGTTTGGAAGGAAAACACCTCCTTTGGCAGCTGGAAAACGGTAAGCTGCGTTTCCTTCAAATTCTTTACGCAAGGTTATTGGGAATGAAGGAGTTGAAATATAAAAAGGAGGAATCCGGTGGAAATGCGAGAATTAATAAAGATAGACAAAGAGTAAATAAAGAGTAAATGATCCTTTGATGAAAGGTGATCCTGATGGCCACTAGAACGGCTTCCTTTGGTGCTCCGAAAAGAGAAGGGCACGACTCTTCGGTCTTCTACTCACGCAACCTTTACCAGGGGGACTTTGAATCTCTGCACCGCCTTCTCATTGAGATAGGTGTGGGAGGTACCAGGAGAAAGATTCCTTTTAAGCCCCTCCAAGACTGGGCTGACCGCATCTACTGCCACACCTCCGAGGATATGCGTCATGTTCCGGATGGGAGCGTGGCGCTTGCCTTTACTTCACCCCCATATAACTCTGGAAAGGAATATGATGAAGACCTGGATATTGCGGCCTATTTCGGGCTCATGAGCCGGGTGGGGGCAGAGGTTTACAGAACCCTCAAACCTGGCGGCAGGTATGTCATCAATATCGCCAACCTGGGGCGCAAGCCCTACATTCCGATGCACGCCTATTTTTACCTCATCCACACAGGCCTGGGCTTTCTTCCTGCAGGAGAAATCATCTGGCAGAAAAGCAGGGGCGCCAACGGCTCCTGTGCCTGGGGAAGCTGGCTTTCAGCGAAATCCCCGCGCCTGCGGGATATCCACGAGTACCTCCTTGTCTTTGTAAAAGAGCATTTTTCCCGTCCCGATACCGGCACTTCCGATGTTACCAGAGAGGAGTTTATGTCTTCCACCCTCTCCGTTTGGGAGGTGCAGCCGGAGTCTGCGAAAAGAGTGGGCCACCCCGCTCCCTTCCCGATGGAGCTGGCGAGCCGGGTGATCAAGCTTTACTCCTATGTCCGGGATGTCGTCCTTGACCCTTTCGCCGGCTCGGGGACGACATGTGTCGCTGCGAAAAGACTCGGCAGGCATTACGTAGGTTACGAGATTGTTCCTGAGTATTGCGCCTTGAGTGCGGGGCGCCTCCAGAAGGAGAGATGATGCTTAAAACGGGGAGCAAAGGCAGGCCTTTTCTGAATTGCAGGAGCATTGCAGGGAATTAAAAGAGGATTTGGAGCTTAACGAAATTGAGGAAGGATGTGTGCGATGCGGATCTTAGTAACAGGCGGGGCGGGGTTTATCGGGTCCCATGTGGTTGACGGGCTGCTTGCTGAGGGGCACGAGGTTGTTGTTGTGGACGACCTCAGCACCGGGAAAGAGGAAAACCTGGAGGCGGCCCTGCAGGGCGGGGCAAAGTTTTGCGAGATGGACATCTGCGACCCGGGGCTGGAAGGGGTCTTCCGGGAGGAGGGGTTCGATTATGTGAACCACCATGCCGCCCAGATCGACGTGCGCCGTTCTGTCGCCGATCCCTGCGAGGACGCCCGGGTCAACATCATCGGGCTGCTGAACGTCCTGGAGAATTGCCGGCGCCATGGGGTGAAAGGGGTTGTTTTTGCCTCCTCAGGGGGTGTTGTTTACGGGGAACCGCAGAAACTCCCGGCGGCGGAGAAGCATCCCAAGGGGCCATTTTCCCCCTACGGTGTGAGCAAGCTCACTTCGGAGTTTTACCTGGCTTACTATGCCCAGGTGATGGGTCTGCCCTACGTTGCCCTGCGTTACGGGAATGTTTATGGCCCCCGGCAGGATCCCCACGGCGAGGCGGGGGTTGTCGCCATCTTCGGAGAGAAGATGCTGCGGGGTGAAACCCCTGTCATCTGCGGAGACGGGGAGCAGCTCCGGGACTACGTCTACGTGGGGGATGTGGTGCGGGCGAATCTGCTTGCCCTCAAGCGCCTTCAGCAAATGGCCGCCGGCAGCGGGCTCTCGGGCTGCCTCAAGGGAGGGTGTGCCATCAACGACTTTGCCTGCAACATTGGCACCGGCGTGGGGACCTCCGTTAATAAGCTTTTTGCCCTGCTCAAGCAGATTACCGGGTTCACCGGGGAAGCGGATCACGGCCCGGAGCGCGCCGGGGAGCTCAGGCGGGTCTACCTTGATGCGAGCAAGGCGAAGGCAGAGCTGGGCTGGGAGCCGGAGGTGAGCCTTTCAGAGGGCCTCCGCCTTACAGTCGCCCACCTTGCCGCCCGCCTCGCCCAACGAAATAAATAGAAAAAGGGGACAGAGAAGAAAAAAGAAAAAAGGGACGAAAAAAGGAAAAAAGGGGACAGGCAACTTTTTCAGGGCGCGAAAAAAGGGGACAGGCAACTTTTTGTAGAAGAAATAAGGGACGGTCTCGTGTTAATTATTCCTTATTACAAGGAGCTAGGGAAATGCCGAGAATCCCCCGAGGTTTTGTCGACGGCTGTTTTTATCATGTATTGAACCGGGGAAATGCAGGGCAGCAGGTTTTTCACACAGAAGAGGATTACAGGCATTTTATATCTTTGATGAAAGAGGCCAAGGAGAGGTTCCCGGTAAAGCTTTTTGCCTACTGCCTGATGCCTAATCATTTTCATATGGTAGTTCAGCCCGACCGGGGGGAGGAACTGAGCAGGTGGATGCATTGGCTAATGACGAGCCACGTACGGCACTACCACCGCCTGTATCAGACGAGCGGCCATGTCTGGCAGGGGCGCTTCAAGAGCTTTCTCGTTCAGGGAGACCGGTACCTGCTGGCGGTGCTGCGCTACGTTGAGGGAAACCCGGTCCGCGCCGGGCTTGTTAAGGCGGCAGGGGATTGGCCGTGGTCGTCCCATGGCGAGAGGTTGGGGAGTAGTTCGCAGTTCCGATTGATGGACGCGCCGCCTCTAGATTTGCCGCCTGATTGGGACGAATTCGTTTCCCGGCCCTTGCTTGAGAAGGAACTGGCCAGAATCCGCCAGAACATCCTACGCCAAGCCCCTTACGGCGATACCGACTGGTGCCTGGCAGTGGCGCGGGAGGTAGGGCTGGAGTCTACCTTGAGGCCGCGGGGCAGACCGAGGAAAAACAGTGGTGCTTGAACAATTATAAAACTTACCTGGTTATGGGCTCCGAAAAGGTGGTCCGAAAAAGTATCGTAAAAAAGTACTGTAAAAAAAGCACTGTAAAAGTAGTAGCCAAAAAGTAGCCTGTCCCCATTTTTCAAAAAGTAGCCTGTCCCCATTTTTCACAGTTTTGATTTTTTCAAGGATTTCGGAGTCGCCGCCGATCAGGCGCAGGGCGACCCAGCGCGGGCTCAGGCTCCCGTCCAGCAGATCTGCCAGCTCTTGCTCCAGCTCCCTGATGCAGGCTTCCAGCCTCACATCGTAGGCGACGGGGCGCGGGGCGGGGCGCAGGACGCCGGTGAGGAGATCGTCAATTGTGTCTTTTAAGTGTTCCAGGCCTTCCCCCCGGCGGGCGGCCGTCGCAACAACAGGGACCCCCAGCGCCGCGGCGAGAGCGGCGCTGTCCACCTTGATTCCCCGCCGCCGCGCCTCATCCATGAAGTT
>DAOURU010000116.1 GCA_030627585.1 Bacillota bacterium | reverse complement strand
CGGATTTCAAATCCGGCGTGCAGCGGTAGAGCACGGGATTCCCTGTCTTACTTCGCTGGATACCGCCCGAGCTCTTCTGGAGGTGATTCACTTTTTGCAGAGCGGCGAAGAAAGCGCCCTTATCCCTCTCGACGCGTATACAAGTCCTGGTGTTGCAAAAGCAGCTGAGAAAGGATGAACAAAAGACCATGGAGGAACCGCTCAAAGACCATCATTGTCCGGTTCTCGATCAAGTTATGATCTCGCCCGGCTATTATCTTTTATCATTGACCGCACCTCAGATTGCCCGTGCCGCGGTACCCGGACAGTTTGTTTTAATCCGCTGCGGAACGCGGTATGACCCTTTCTTGAGGCGCCCGCTCAGCATTCATCAAGTCAAGAGGGAGAGGGGAGAGATCAGCCTCCTTTATCAAGCAAGAGGAACCGGAACCAGGTGGCTTGCCGGGCGAGGCAAAGGTGATCTCGTTTCCCTGCTGGGGCCTTTGGGCCGTGGTTTCACTTATTCTGGGAGAGAAAAAAGGGGATTGCTGGTAGGAGCGGGAGTCGGTGTTGCCCCTCTCCTTTTTTTGGCCGGGGAGTTGGCGGCTCTGGAATGGAAACTCGTAATTCTCATCGGAGCGCGGACCAAAGCAGGAATCCTTCGTGTCGAGAGTTTCCAGCGTTACGGGTTCGTAAAAACCATTACCGGGGATGGAAGCACAGAAAGACAGGGAACAATCCTGAGCCTCCTGGAAGAAGAAACGAAGGAAACTGATTGGGAGGGGATTTATGCCTGCGGGCCGCGTGCTGTTCTCAAAGGAGTTCAAAAAATTAGCAGAGAGACAGGGGTTCCGGCGCAAATCTCCCTTGAGGAGCGGATGGCCTGCGGGGTAGGCGCCTGTTTGGGCTGTGTTTGCGAGGGAACGGCCGGAGAGGTCTTGCGCTATCTCCGGGTTTGCCGGGAAGGACCTGTTTTCGATGCGGGAGAGGTGATTCTGCATGATTGACCTTTCTGTAGAAATCGCCGGGATCAAATTGAAAAACCCCGTCATGGTGGCCTCCGGTACTTTTGGTTTTGGAAAGGAATACGCCTCCCTTTTTAATTTAAGTAAATTGGGCGCTCTTGTTACCAAGGGGCTTACTTTGCACCCCCGTCCCGGCAACCCTCCCCCCCGGATTTGGGAAACACCGGCAGGATTGCTTAATGCAGTCGGCCTGCAGAACCCGGGCGTAGATTTCTTTCTGAGTGAGATCTTGCCTGCTATGAAATCTTTTGAGGTCCCAATCATTGCCAACATCGCCGGTTTTACAATTGAGGAATACACGCAGCTGGCCTCGCGGCTTACTGTTCCCGGAATTACAGGTCTTGAGGTTAATATTTCCTGCCCCAATGTGAAAGCGGGAGGAATGGCGCTGGGTGCTGTACCGGAGCTGGCTGCAGAGGTTGTAGAGGCGGTTGTCAAAGCAACTTCCCTGCCGGTGATTGTGAAATTGACTCCCAATGTCACAGACATCGTTGCCCTTGCCACAGCCGTCACGCAGGCCGGGGCGCATTCCCTTTCCCTGATTAATACCCTGCTGGGAATGGCCGTCGATGTAAATTCCAGGCGGCCTGCTTTGGGCAACATTACAGGGGGCTTATCGGGGCCCGCGGTCCGGCCGGTGGCTGTCCGGGCTGTTTGGCAGGTTTCACAGGCGGTAGATGTTCCCATCATCGGGATGGGAGGCATCTGTACGAGCAACGATGCGCTGGAGTTTATCCTGGCAGGCGCTTCCGCCGTTGCGGTTGGTTCCGCGCACTTCCGGGATCCTCTCGCTGCGGTAAAAATCATCGAAGAATTAGAGCAATACTGTATCGAAAACGGAATTCGAGATTGGAAGCAAATTATTGGTGCTGCCTGGAAAGGCCAGAACTAAGGAGAAGTCTCTTATTTGGAGGGAATTCTTATGGAAGCCGGAGAAAGGTTGATTGTTGCGCTTGATGTAAAAAGAAGAGAACAGGTACAAAATCTTGTGGAGGAATTACAAGGTTACGCAGGAATCTTTAAAGTTGGACTTGAGCTTTTTTGCCACCTTGGCCCCCCGGTGGTCTCAATGATCCGGGAGCAGGGCGCGCGCGTTTTTCTTGATCTGAAACTTCACGACATTCCCCGCACCGCGGCTCAGGCAGCGCGCGCGGCAGTCAGAATGGGCGCTTCCATGTTCACCGTTCATGTTGCCGGAGGGAGGGATATGCTCCGTTCTGTGGCGGAGGCCGTCCACGAGGAGGCGGGAACAGGAGGTCCTCCCAAAGTTCTTGGCGTTACCGTGCTTACAAGTCTCGGGGCAGAGCAGCTGAAAGATGAGTTGGGCCTAACCCGTTCACCTCTGGACCAGGTGCTCTTTTGGGCTGAACTAGCAAGAAGTTGCGGCCTCTCTGGAGTGGTTGCCTCTCCCCGTGAAGTCGAGGCAATTCGAACCCGGTGCGGCCGCGATTTTTTAATTGTTACCCCCGGCATCCGGCTGGCAGGCTCCGGAGCAGATGATCAAAAACGGGTCAGCACGCCGGCGCAAGCCTTGCGCTCCGGGGCCGACTACCTGGTTGTGGGGCGGCCGATTTTACAGGCTGAAAACCCGCGTCGGGCTGCTGCAGCTTTAATCCAAGAAATGGAGGGGGCATTGGAATGTCAGAACAAGAATTGTTAAGGCTTTTTCGCCGGTGCGACGCTCTGCTGGAGGGACATTTTCTATTGAGTTCAGGGCTTCACAGCAATCGCTACATTCAATGCGCCCAGGTTCTCCAGTATCCTGAAGTAGCAACGGACTTGGGAGCAAAACTGGCAAGTTACTTCAAGGATCTTTCTGTAGACTTTGTTGTGGGGCCGGCATTGGGTGGAGTCCTGGTAGCTCACGAAGTGGCACGAGCCTTAAAAGTAAGAGCGCTTTTTACCGAGCGCGAACAGGGAGTCATGACCCTGCGCCGGGGTTTTTCGGTGGCCCCGGGCAGCAATGTCCTTGTGGTTGAAGATGTGGTGACTACAGGGGGTTCGACGCGCGAAGTCATTACGGTGATGCGGGAGGGAGGAGCAAAAGTGGTGGGAATCGGCGCCCTGGTAGATCGCCACACCGGCCGCCTGGATTTCGATGTGCCCTTCCATGCCTTATTGACCTTAGAAATTGCAACTTATCCTCCCGAATCATGCCTTCTCTGCTCGAAAGGAGAGCCCCTGGTAAAGCCTGGCAGCAGGTAGCGGGTAGCGCCTTTTCGAGCATCTGAAAGCTGAGAAGCAAGATACCTGTGCTGCCCAGGTGACACCAGCCAGCAGCAGATAAAAACAGGTGCGGTTGGGTTTTAGTGTTTCTATGTTTCGCTTTTAGCAGGTACTTCCGGCGTCACGAAAATAGTTTCGTAGTTTTCGTAAATTACATAACCCGGGCGGGCCTTCGCTGGTTTCGAGACATTTTTCCGTTGCGTGTAGTCAACAGGCACCTTGGACGAAAAACGGGCTTCACTGTAATACGCGGCAAGCTGTGCCGCCTGCTCTAAAGTCGCGGGAGGTATTGCCCGGCCCGGTTGTGCTTTGACGACTACGTGCGCCCCTGCAACATCCTTCACATGAAGCCAAAGGTCGTTGCTTTTTGCCAGCCGCATGGTGAGGTAATCATTTTGTCTGTTGTTTTTGCCGACCAGAATTTCAAATCCCTCGGGGGAGTTAAACCGCAAGACCTGAGGCTCCAGGTTTACAGCACGCCTCTTGCCTTTTTGGTTTTCCCTGCTTTTGGTCTTAATGTAACCTGCTTCTTTTAATTCTGTTTTGATTTCATTTAATTCTTGAAGGGTTTCGGCCTGGTTCAGGGCGGTAAGCACACTGGCCAGGTATTTTTGTTCCTCCGCCGTTTGCGCCATTTGCTCTTTCGCAAAGTTAAGGGTGTTGCGCGCTTTTGCATATTTGCGGAACAACTGCTGGGCGTTTTGGCTCGGGGTCAAAGATGGGTTTAAATCAATTTCAACAGGCGGCGCGTCAGGTTTGTAAAGGTTTGGAAGGACCACGTGTTTTTGGCCCCGGGAAATCTGGTGGAGGTAGGCAAGCAGCATTTCTCCCTGCAGCCGACACTCCCGGGCCTTTGCCGCTTCTGCCTGCGCTTGTTGTGAAAGGGCGATTTTTTTGAGACAACGCTCCTGTTCTCGCGTTACCGTGTTTTTAAGGGTGTTCAGAAGCTGTTGAAACCGGGAAATTTCTTGGCGGATCGCATAATACTGATCAAGTGCCTGGTTGATAGATTTTTGAGCGACAGGGCGAAGGCCCTGATACTGGGTTAAAGGGAAAGGAGCATAACAAATTGGGCGGTTTCCCTCGTAAATCAGGGTAGGTTTATAATTTCCTTGAAGCAAGGGAGGAACCAGTTTTTGAAAAGCCGACCATAGGGTCCTGAGTTCGTGTTCTCCGCAATACTCCAGACGCAGTTCGTAGTCTAAAGAGGCGCGTCCGGCAATTTCCCGCCCCAGGACGGGACCGACACCTGCAATGCGGCGGGAGATAAGTTCGCTTATTGTTTTATCCCAGGGACCTTGCAGAAAAAGCTCTCGAAATTTTTCTTCCGCAAGTTCAAGGGGGTTAGCCTTGTTTTGGGGCGGAGGTTCCACGTAAGGGCGACCTGGCAGGACCTCCCGGTAGCGGCTCAAGGCATGGGAATAACGCTTAATTCCGTCAATAATCACCCCGGTTTTTGGCTCCAAAAGGATGATATTGCTATGCTTCCCCATAATCTCAACGATCAGGATTCTTTCCTGGTAGATTCCGCTTTCCTCCAGGCGGGTAAAGGTTAACCGCAGGATGCGGTCAAGATCAACCTGTTCAATCCGCAGCAGGCGGCTTCCTTCGAGATTTTTCCTGAGCACAAGACAAAAAAGAGGGGGAGACGCT
>DAOURU010000055.1 GCA_030627585.1 Bacillota bacterium | reverse complement strand
GAGCAGCAAAGCGCCCAAAACCGCCTGCTCCGCTTCCAGGTTATGGGGAGGAAGGCGGTCGAGAAGTTCCATCAGGCACCCCCCACGCTTTCCGGCCCAGCCAGGATATGCGGGAGGGCTTCGGTAATCTCTTCAATAGGGGCCAGTTCAACCCCCCATTCCCGTGATGATTTTGGCGCGTTTTCGCGCGGGATGATCACCTTTTTTATTCCGGCCTGCCGCGCCCCGTAGATTTTTTCAGGGACCTGCCCCACGGCCCGGACGCGGCCCTGGATGGAAAGCTCCCCGGTAACCGCAACATCCTGCCTCAGCGGAACTCCTTCAACCGCGCTGTAAAGGGCAAGAAAAACCGCCGCGCCTGCGGAGGGCCCCTCTACCCTTCCCCCTCCAATGATGTTGACATGGAGATCGAAATCAGCGGCATCTTTCCCTGTGACCTTTCTAAAAACGGCAAGGGCGTTAAAAACCGAGTCTTTCGCCATCACTCCGGCAGCGTCGTTAAACCGGACGGCGCCCTGCCGCGCCCTGCGCGCCGGGAAGGCAATCGCTTCGATTTCTAAAATCGTTCCCACAAAACCGGAAACCGCCAGGCCAAAGATTTTTCCCACTTCCCCCTCCGAACGGGCGCACCTGGTTACAAAGGGGGTCAGCCTGCTCACGTGCAGGACCTCCTGGAGATCCGCAAGCCTGATCCGGACCTGCCTCCCTTTTCGCTGCCTCTTCCTTTCCCGGTAACAGGCCATTGCGTAAGCATCAACGAGAATGTTGGTGGCTTTGCGCGCCTCCCCGGTGTATTCGCTGATCGCCTCCGCAATTCCGGGTGTGAGGGCTACGCCCAGCTTCCGGGCTGCCTGCCGGACTGCCCGCCGGATGTCTTCGGGAGTCAAAGAATCAAAAAAGATTTCGGCGCACCGGGAGCGGAAAGCGGGGCTGATCTGCTCCGGCGCGCGGGTGGTCGCCCCGATCAGGATAAAATCGGCAGGAGCCCCTTCTTCAAAGAGTTTTTTAATGTACTGGGGAACCTGGGGATCGCTCGGGTCGTAATAAGCGGAGTCGAAGACAACCCGCTTGTCCTCAAGCACCTTTAAAAGCTTATTCTGTAAAACCGGGTCAAGATCACCGAACTCATCAATAAACAAAACTCCCCCGTGTGCTGCTGTCACCAGGCCGGGTTTGGGTTCAGGGACACCGCTTTCGGCCAGATCCCGTCTTGCTCCCTGATAGATGGGGTCATGGACCGAACCCAAAAGGGGGTTGGTCACTTCGCGGGGGTCCCATCTCAGGGTTGCCCCATCCACCTCAACAAAGGGGGCATCGGAGGAGAAGGGGCTCCCCCCGAGCGCCTTGACATGCTCTAAAGCGATTCTTGCTGCGGAAGTTTTTCCGACTCCAGGCGGGCCGTACAGCAAAATATGCTGGGGGTAGGGCGCCGCCAGTTTGGCGATCAGGGCCTGAACTGCGCGTTCCTGACCGATGATTTCCGAGGGAGCGGAGGGACGGAGCACCTCATTCACTGAAGCGTTCAGGCGGACGCGGTTCATTTTTTCTAAAAGTGCGAGTTTTTTCAGGGTGGCCGCGTTCTCGGGCCCACCCCTTTCTTTTAAAACCTGAACTTTCATGTCCCTTAAATACTGCTCCTGGCGCTCCTGGATCTTTTCCGCGATCTTTTTCTCGATATCTTCCTCAACAACCCGCCGCGCCACGACCTGGGCAAGCTCCTCCTCCATTTCTTTCAAAAAGGCGGGGATCTCTTCAAGCGAAGGGACCTTTTCGAGGGTCGGGTCCCCGAAGACGAGCTTCTGAAGGGCCAGCACCTGTTGGCCAAGACAAGAAGAGCGCATTGCTTCAAGGATTCCCAGCTTGCTTGCCCGCAAAACCAGCTTTTCGGTTCCGTAAATATCTCCGAGTATGGCATAAAGCGCCGCTACCTGTCTCCTCATTTCCTGCTCCGGCGCTTTTTGTTCCCTTGATGCTTCCTTTGGCCCGTCTGGAGCATCCCATGAAACCGGTTTTTTCTTGCTTACCCTGGCCATCTCCAGCCTCCCTCTCCTTTAAACAACTGATTTGCAATGATTGCAGGGTCTTTCACGCATTTGCAGCAACTACGGTCACGTTAATCTGCACTTCAACGCCCGGGTACAAGCGGAGCAGGGCGGGGTAAGCGCCGAGGGTTTTAATCGGCTCCGAAAGTTCAATTTTACGCTTGTCCACAGCCCTGCCCAGGAAATTTTCCAGCTCCCGGGCAATGTCGCGGCTCGTAACCGCCCCGTATAATTTTCCTCCCTCCCCAACCCGGCTCGCAATCGTCAAAGTGACGTCTTTCAGCTTTGCAGCCAGCGCCTCGGCGTCCTTTTGGGCGCGGGCTTCCTTTTTCGCCCGCCCCTCCTTGACGAGGGCCGCCTCTTTGAGTTTTCCCTCCGAGGCCGGGACGGCAAGCCCGCGCGGGATGAGGTAGTTGCGCCCGTACCCCTCCGCAACATCTGCGAGGTCCCCTTTTTTCCCGAGATTTTTTACATCTTCCCGTAAAATCACCTTCATGATTTTTCTCCTCCTGCGTTCTTGAGAATCTCCACGAGACGGGCACGCGCCGCCGCGAGATCGCTCCCCTCTAAGTAAGCGCCTGCAACGGTGAAGTGGCCGCCGCCTCCCAGCATCTCCATCAAGCGGTGAACATTTACGCCGCCTGCCGACCGGGCGCTAAGGGCAGTCCCTCCGGGCACGGGATACAAAACAAAGGATGCCGTAACCCCTTCTATCTCCAGCAGGGTATCTGCCGCATGCGCCGCCGCCGCCTGGGCTTCGGGAAACTCCCGCGCACATGCGGCAAGGGCGTACTCCCCTTCAACAATTTCTACGTTCTGCAGCAACTGCGCCCTGTAGAGCAGCGCCGGCAGGCTGGACTGGAACAGAGACCTGATCACCGCAGGGTCGGCCCCGGCATCCCGCAGCAGCGCAGCAATGCGGAAAGTGCGGGGGCCCGTCATCAAGGTGAAATTTTTAGTGTCGACAACCAGCCCGGCCAGCAGCGCCGTCGCCGTAAGGGGAGAAACCGCCGCCTCTTCGGGGAGGTAGCGGAGCAGTTCCCCCACCAGCTCGCAGGCCGAGGAGGCCGCAGGCTCTAAATAGGTGAGATTGGTGCGCTCCGGAAAATCTTCGCCGCGCCGGTGGTGGTCGATTACCCCGATGTAGCCGGCACGATGCAGCAGGGGGGGATGGGCCGCCATCCCGGAACGGTGGACGTCAACCAAAAGCAGGAGGGTATGGGAACCAACCTTTTCTGCGATTTCCTTTCCCCCTCCGAGAAGCCCGGGATATTTCTCTTCGACTGCAGCCAGAAGCTTTTCAATCGCCCCCCCGGGGTGGTCGGTCACAATCCGCGCCTTCTTCCCGTACTGACGGGCTGCTTCCGCAAGGCCGAGTGCGGCTCCCAAGACATCAAAATCAATTCCGGCATGGCCCATGATCACCACGAGACTGCATTGCTGAAACAGGGTGCCCAGTTCGGTCGCAGCAACACGGGAGCGCACCTGAGTCCTTTTTCCCACCGCCTCGGTTTTTCCCCCGTAAAACCAGGTATGATTAGGGTCTTTCACCACAACCTGATCGCCTCCCCGCGCCAGCGCCAGATCAAGCGCCTCGTGGGCAAGCTGCCCCAGCGCGGCAGGATCTCCTTCCCCTCCCTTTCCTGCACCCACGCTGAAAGTGACAGGAAGGGTGTTTCCTAAACGTATTTCCCGGATCTCGTCAAGAAAGGCAAATTCGTTCTCCTCGAGGTGCTTGAGCTCTTCCGCAGGAAGGAGCACCAGGTAGCGGTCGCGGCCGTCTTTCCGGAGGTAGACCCTGCGCCGGCGCGCCCACTCGCGCAGGAACTTATCCACCTCCACCACCAAAAGGGGGCGCTGTTCCTCCGGCATACCCTGAAATACCTCGTCGTAGTCGTCAACCTGCAAGAGGGCGAGGGCGAAACCGGGCTCGGGGGAAGGAGGGGCGGGAAACGCTTCCTCTCCGCGCTGCATGATCTCTTCCTCAAGCTCTCTTTCCCGGGCGGCTTCCTCCCTTTTGTCCAGGTAGACAAGCCCGACCATCCCTCCCAGGGTCAGGAAAAAACCAAAAAGACCCAACATCAAGGAATAACTCGCCAGCGCCAAGCACGTAAAGGTGAGCAGAACTCCCATCCCAATGAAAAAAAGCCGTTTATAATTCCGGTAAAATTTCGATTCCACACAACCCCCCGCTTTCTTTTTGCTTTTACAGTTCGGCAATTCCTTTTTTGATTCCTGCCGCCGCGAAAGCCTTTTCGCTGGTATTTTGGTTCCGCCTGAAGGAGAATATTCCTTGCCAAAAAAGAAAGGGGAGCCTGCCCAAGCTCCCCGGGACGCGCTTGTCGGGCTCCGCTTTTTGGGAATTATTCACCAGTAAACGGCAGTAGGGCGACATTCCGCGCCCGCTTGATGGCTAAAGTCAACTGGCGCTGGTGTCCGGCGCAATTTCCGGTAATCCGGCGCGGCAAAACCTTCCCCCGCTCCGTAATGTATTTCCGCAGCCTGTAAACATCTTTGTAGTCTATGTAATCGACGCGGTCAACACAAAAACTGCAAACCTTTTTTCGCTTCTTCCCGCGTTCGCGCCGCATAAACTTCACCTCCTTAAAACATCCCCGAAAACATCCCGCCTCAAGGTCAATCTCGTCCTTAAGATATCTGTCCAAATAAATTCTCGCGCGGAATTCCTGCACCAAAACACTAAAACCCTGTCTGCGTCGCGGCCGCGACAGACAGGAAAGACTAAAACGGGGGCTCTTCGGATCCAAAACCTTCCTCGCCGAAACCTTCTTCAGAAGAGAGTCCCGCAGCGGGCTCCGGAGCAGATCCCGCACCTGCTCCTGTCCCCTCGCGGGCGCGGTCTAAAAACCTCACCGTTTCCCCGACCACTTCCGTCGCCGTACGGTTCTGCCCTTCCGCGGTCTGGTAGGTGCGAACCTGCAGGCGGCCCTCTACGGCCACCAGGCGTCCTTTCCCCAGGTAATTGGCGCAGGTTTCCGCCTGCTTGCCCCAGACAACAATCCGAATAAAGTCGGTCTCCCGCACCCCTTGACTGTTGAGAAACGGCCGGTCCACCGCCAGGTTAAAGTTGGCCACGGCTACACCTGATGCCGTAAAGCGCAGCTCCGGTTCCCGGGTGAGCCGCCCGATTAAAATTACCCGGTTTAAAAACAAAATTCTCTCCTCCCCTGGCTTTATGCCGCCTCCCGGCGGACAATTAAATGGCGCAGCACCTCCTCGGAGATTCGCATCACCCGGTCGAGCTCCCGCACCGTTTCCGGATCACCCTGGAAGAGAATGAGGGTGTAAAAACCCTCCCGGAAATCTTGAATCTCGTAGGCCATGCGTTTTTTTCCCCAGCGGCTGATCTGCTCCACAGCGCCGTTGTTTTGCTGGATGAGGTTTGCGAGCTTTTCGATGGCGGCATTTGTTGCTTCTTCTTCAAGATCCGGTTTCAGGATGAAAAGAACTTCATAGGCGCGCAATCTTTTTGCACCTCCTCCCTCTGGACTCGCGGCCCCAAAAGGGGCAGGGATGTACGCTGGGATTATAACATATCCGCCCTCCAAAAACAACCTGCTGAATATAAAAGACGCGCGGGGTTTCAAAAACACCATGTACGCCGGCAACCGCATCGTGCCGGCCGTAGGCGGGAGTGTTTGCAAGATCACCTTACTGCTCTGTAACGTAGTGATCCTGAGCGACATCCAGGTGGTGAAGCAGCACCCTCACTGCAGCCCGAACCGTCAACCTCGCGGCGTCGGGTGCTGTTACCCGTCTCCAGGGGTTGCTTCACTGGAAGGCTTGCCTGCCGCTTTCAATCGACTCAGCCAACTCCCCCGGCCGGACGGCTGGAAAGGGATTGTTGCAGGCTGCCGGCGGGGGGAAAGGTCCGGCGCGGCGGTATCAGGCGTGGTGGCGGAAGTGGATGAGGTCCCCCTCCTGGACCGGGTAGGCGCGGCCCTCGATCTGCAGCAGCCCCCGCTCGCGGGCGGCCGCCAACGACCCGGCTGCGGCAAGATCCGAACAGGAAATGACCTCGGCCCGGATGAAGTGCCTGGCAAAATCGGAGTGAATTTTTCCTGCCGCTTCGACCGCCCGGCTCCCGGACGGGATCGTCCAGGCCCGGAGTTCGGGACCCGTTGCCGTAAAAAAAGTGATGAAACCTCCCAGTTTGTAACAGGCGTGAACCAGTTGCACCAGCCCCGATTCCGCCCCGGAGCGGAAGAGTTCCTGCTCCCCGGGAGGGAGTTCTGCCAGTTCCGCCTCCCACCGGGCGTCAAGCACTACCAGCGGCGCGCCGCGCGCCGCCGCCACCTCCCGGAAAGCCTGAAGACAGGCCGCTTCTCCTTTTTCTTCTTCCCTGATGTTTGCCACATAAACCACGGGCTTCGCCGTGAGCAGGAAAAAGGTGTTAAGAGCGGGGCTCTCCCCTGCCCCCGCGAGGGACCGGGCGGGCTTGCCTGCGGCAAGGTGGGCCGCCAGGCTTTCCAGGAGCTTCTCTTCCTCCCGCGCCCCTTTTTCGCCGGCCTTAATGTTGCGCGCCACCTTTTCCCGGCGCCGGGCGACGGTTTCCAGATCGGCCAGCGCCAGTTCCACTTCGACCATTTCCACATCCCGCCGGGGATCGGGCTCCCCGCAAGGGTGGGGAATGTTTTGGCCCCGGAAACAGCGCACCACGTGGGCAAGGGCGTCCATTTCCCGGATCGAGGCAAGAAACCTGTTCCCCAGGCCCTCACCCCGGCTCGCCCCCTCCACCAGCCCGGCAATATCCACAAACTCTACAGCGGCAGGCACGACCCGCTCCGGTCCCAGGATGCTTGCGAGCGTTTCAAGGCGAGGATCGGGGACGGGAACAATCCCGCGGTTCGGATCTACGGTGCTGAAAGGGTAAGCAGCAACCAGAGCCTGGAGCCCGGTCAAAGCATTAAAAAGGGTGGACTTG
>DAOURU010000220.1 GCA_030627585.1 Bacillota bacterium | reverse complement strand
TTAGCCTTTTTGGGATCGCTTATTTGCACGCTTGCCGCTGCCGCCTTCAACATGTTCGGCAATCAGGCAGGAACGCTGGATGTCGCCTGGCGCCTCAGCCTTTTTGGCTTGGGAACGGGAATTTTTCAGTCTCCAAATAACAGCGCCGTCCTGGGAGCTGCAGCCAGAAACCGTACCGGCATCGCAAGCGGTGTGCTGGCTACGACGCGTAACGTGGGAATGGTTTTAGGTATTGCGCTCGGGGGAGCCGTTTTTGCCAACCGGGAAGCCTTTTACCTGGCCCACTCCAGTTTCCACCCCTTTTTCCTTGGCTTGAAGGATGCTTATTTCTCCGCAATCCCGGTTTCTGCACTAGGAACCGGTATTTGCATTTTCATGACTCCGCAACTCAAGCGTCTCCCGGTGTGCAGGTCAAAACAAGATAAAGATCATGGTCTGGGTCTCTGATAATCCTGAAATAATTCTTTGGTTAACAACTTAAATTTCGTGAAAGATCCCGGCCGAGATCCGGGGACTTGCTGGAATTGGTTGATTTTTCCCGGCATAGACTCTTAGAAAGAATCTTGATGTTTTTCTAAGAACCGACCGGGAGAGAAATGTATGCAGATCTTAAAATCGCTTTTCTGGCTGAAACACCGGAGGGAAATTTTAATTCCGTCTTTGTGTGTTACAGGAGCATTCCTTTGCGGCTTGATTGCAGGGGCTTTGATTTTACACGCGCTCACTCCCGTCCAGCAGGGAGAGCTGCATCAATATTTAACTGATTTCCTTCGAGGTGTGGAGTCTCTTTCTCAAAACAGAGCGGCGCTGGAAGGGTTGAAAGTTTGGCAGGAAATTCTTAAGACCCAAATAATTACCTTTATTTTCCTGTGGATCTCGGGTTTGACCGTAGTGGGTATTCCCCTCATCGTTTTGATCATTGGAGTGCGCGGTTTTATTTTGGGCTTTACTGTAGGGTTTTTGGTTCAGGAAAGGGCGTGGCAGGGTTTAATCCTGGCACTCGTTGCGGTCCTGCCGCAAAATTTATGTTATGTACCCGCCTTGCTCGGAGCTGGAATTCTCGCCTTCTACTTTTCTTTTTTTCTTTTCCGGGGGCCCCGGGATCATTCTATTCTTGCCAGTCTCCTTGTCTATTCTCTTGTCTTTCTGTTAACTTTTTTCCTTGCTCTAATTGGCACCTTGCTTGAGACTTATCTTGTCCCCGGAGCAGTCCGTCTCACGTTATTCCTTACCTAGTTTTTCTTGTAAATATAGTTTGTTTTATTGAGGTGTTGTTCTAAGAAAACGAGGACATGCATATGATACACGGGAAAAAGCTTTATTCCGGTGAAGCCTGAAATGGCGGCTGCGAAAATTTCCGAGAGGTTGGGAGGGAGGGAAAATTGTTACTCGTTGCGATCACAAATTGGCGGCGCAAGTTAGGCTTAATTTTTCGGTTGATTTTATTCCTGGTTTTAATCGGTTTCATCATTCCCCGGTTTCTTAATTTCATCACCGCGGAAATTGCTGATTATAAGAGCCAAACTGAGGGGGGAACCCCCCCTGCACTTCGTGTTGAAAAAGAAACGCCTGAGGCTAACCAAGCACCAGGGCAAGTTCAGGACGAATCCTTTTTGGAGAAGCTGCACCAATTTTATTACGGGCAAGAACCCAATCTGGAGCAGTAGTCTCATTAAAAAAATTCCAGGTTCAAAAGTGCAGTTCCTCATTCTAAGTAAAGGAGGAATTTTTTTTACTTTGTGGAATGCTAAAGATAAAGAAGGAAAATTTTAGCGGAGGATTTTCTTTGAGCGAGATACGGAAAGACAGGCTCCTTAATGAGTTTTTAAACTACCTGCAGGTAGACAGGGGACTTGCCCGCAATACTGTGGAATCATATTTTTATGACCTGGTGCAGTTTGCGGCATATCTGGAGCGGGGAAGTTTTACCTTAAAAGACGCTTCTCGAAGCATGGTCCTTGACTACTTAAGTTTCCAGAGGGAACAGGGCCGGTCAGCCCGCACGCTCTCCCGCTATCTGGCGGCAATCCGCTCTTTTTACCATTATCTTTTGCAAGAACGCTACATTGACGCTGATCCAACTGAAAATCTTGAATCCCCTAAACTGGAAAAACGTCTTCCCCGCGTTTTGAGTATTCAAGAGGTTGATTTGCTTCTTTCTCAGCCTAATGTCCAGACGGTTATCGGCCTGCGCGACCGTGCGATGCTTGAACTTCTCTATGCTACAGGGATGCGGGTTTCCGAATTAACGGGCTTAAATACAGAGCATCTCAACCTGGAAATGGGATTTGTAAGGTGTTTGGGGAAAGGATTCCGGGAGAGAATTATTCCGATTGGGATGGTTGCCGTTCGTTATACAAGAGAGTACCTCTTGAAAAGCAGGGCTAGGCTGAGAAAAAATAACTGGGAAAGAGGGCTTTTCTTAAACAGGCACGGTAAACGCCTTACACGACAGGGATTTTGGAAAATTCTTAAGGGGTATGCCCTAAAAGCAGGCATTCAAAGAGAAATTACCCCTCATATTTTACGTCACACTTTTGCGACCCACCTTTTAGAAAATGGCGCAGACCTGAGAGTTGTCCAGGAGATGCTGGGCCACGCAGATGTTACCACAACCCAGATTTATACCCATTTAAGCCAAAAGAGGTTGAGGGAAGTATATGAAAAGGCACATCCTCGCGCGTGAGCTAAAAAGCCGGATAAAACGAGTTTTAATCCTGGTTTTAGACGGAGCAGGAGTCGGGGCTCTTCCTGATGCCGGCATCTATGGCGACGCGGGATCGTGCACTTTAGGTAACCTGGCGCGGGCAGCCGGGGGGTTAGACCTTCCCGAGCTTGAATTGCTTGGATTGGGTAATATCATTCCCATTAAAGGGGTGCAACCTGTCGCCAGGCCTCGTGCTGCCTGGGGAAAAATGGCAATGCAGGCTGCAGGCAAGGATACAACCAGTGGTCACTGGGAGTTAATGGGAGTAATTTTAAAGAAACCTTTTCCTGTTTATCCCAACGGTTTTCCTCTTGAAATCATCGAATCCTTTGAAGCGAAAATTGGACGAAAGGTCCTGGGGAATAAACCCGCCTCCGGAACGGAGATTATTGAAGAGCTCGGTCCGTTGCATCT
>DAOURU010000137.1 GCA_030627585.1 Bacillota bacterium | reverse complement strand
CCAAGGGTCCGCTATTTGTTTGGAGGGGTTGTGGCCGGGATTGCCGGATACGGGAACTGTTTGGGAATTCCAACGGTAGGGGGAGAGGTTTACTTCCACCCGTGTTATACCAGCAACCCTCTGGTTAACGCCATGTGTGTCGGCCTGGTAGAGCACCGGCAAATTAAAAAGGGGAGGGCTGCGGGTGTTGGAAACCCCGTCATGCTGGTGGGAGCAAAAACAGGCCGGGACGGGATTCACGGGGCAACCTTTGCCTCCGTTGAATTGAGTGAAGAGAGCGAACAGCGGCGCCCGGCGGTTCAAGTCGGGGATCCGTTTATGGAAAAACTTCTTATTGAGGCCTGCCTGGAGGCAGTCCGGACAGGCTGCCTGATCGGAATTCAGGACCTGGGCGCGGCCGGATTGACAAGCGCCTGCGCGGAGACGGCAGGCAGGGCGGGAACCGGAATTGAGATAGACGTTTCCCTGGTGCCCCGCCGGGAAAGGGGGATGACCCCCTATGAGGTGATGCTTTCGGAATCGCAGGAGCGGATGCTGTTGATCCCGGAACAGGGAAAGGAACAGGTCGTTCAAGAGATTTTCCATAAATGGGGCCTCGATGCGGTTGTCATCGGCCGGGTAACGGGTGACGGGCTTTTCCGCGTCCGGGACGGGGACGACCTCGTTGCGGAGGTTCCGGTGCGCGCCCTTACGGAGCAGGCCCCCGTCTACCACCGGACCCCCCGCGTTCCTGAATATTACCAGGCGCGCCGCGACTGGCCGGTAGAAACCCTTCCCGTACCAGGGAATTTTAACTGGGTCCTGAGCCGGCTTTTAAAAAGCCCGACTCTTGCCGGCAAGGAGTGGGTTTACCGCCAGTACGACCATATGGTGATGACCAACACTGTCGTGAGGCCGGGAGCGGACGCAGCGGTGCTCCGGATTAAAGGAACGAAAAAAGGGATCGCCCTCACTACGGACGGAAATTCCCGCTACTGCTACCTCGATCCCTACCGGGGCGGCATGATTGCCGTTGCGGAGGCCGCCCGGAATTTATCATGCACCGGGGCTGAGCCGCTGGCTCTTACTGACTGCCTGAACTTTGGGAATCCCGAGAAACCGGAAATTTTCTGGCAGTTTCAGGAAGTTGTCAAGGGGATGAGCGAAGCCTGCCGGGTGCTGGAAGTCCCGGTAGTGAGCGGAAACGTCAGTTTTTACAATGAAACTGAAGGGGAAGCCGTTTATCCCACACCGGTAGTGGGAATGGTAGGCGTTTTACCCGATGTGGAAAAATACTGCACCCTTGCTTTTCAGGACCCCGGAGACGAAATTGTGCTCCTGGGGGATCTCGCACCTCACCTGGGTGCGAGTGAATACCTTGCCGTAATTCACGAGCGGGAAGTTGGGGGCGTGCCGGAGCTCGATCTTGCCCGCGAAAAGGCGGTTCAGCGCTGCTGCCGCGCATTAATCAGCCGGGGGCTGGTAAAATCGGCCCATGATTGCGCCGAGGGAGGTCTTGCCGTTGCCCTTGCAGAGTGCTGCCTTGCCGGGCAAACCGGGGCGCGGCTGGAAATTTCTGTTCAGGGGCGGGAGGATGCCCTTCTTTTCGGAGAGGCCCAGTCCCGCGTGATAGTTAGCTGCGCGCCGCGCAGCCTCCCTCAAGTTGAAAAAGCCGCTCAAGAGGCAGGCATCCCTTGCCGGGTGTTGGGCAGGGTGGGGGGCGACCACCTCGTCGTCCGGACCGGCACCAGGGTTTTGCTGAGTCTGGCAGTTGGGGAGATGAAGGAGATATGGCGGGGGAGTATTGCCAGGTTGATGGAATAAAAAGAGATTACAGCCGGAGGCTTGAAGACGACAAACCCCGTGAGGCATGCGGTATTTTCGGCATCTTTGCCCCGGGGTATGATGTAGCGCGCCTCACTTATTTTGGCTTGTACGCCCTCCAGCACCGGGGCCAGGAAAGCGCGGGTATCGCTGTGAGCGATGGCAAAAAAATGAACTGTCACCGGGGTATGGGTTTAGTGGGCGAGGTTTTCACCGAGGATCTGCTTGAAAAAATGAGCGGGCCTCTGGCTATCGGTCATGTCCGGTATTCTACGACAGGAGACAGCACCATTGAAAATGCCCAGCCCCTGGTCTTCCACTACCAGCAGGGGATGCTCGCTCTGGGTCACAACGGAAATTTAACCAATTACGCCGCACTCCGCAGGAAATTGGCCAGCGCCGGGGTGGTTTTTCAAACAACCACCGACAGTGAGTTGATTGTGAGCATCCTGGCCCGTACCTGCAGAAATAATTTGCCCGAAGGGATTTTAAGGACAATGGCGGAAATTCGAGGGGCTTACTCGCTGGTTGTGATGACGGAAAACCAGCTGTACGGAATCCGGGATCCTTACGGAGTGCGCCCCCTCTGTCTGGGCCGGTTGGACCAGGGGTATGTCCTGGCATCCGAGTCGTGCGCTTTAGATGCAGTAGGTGCAGAGATGCTCAGGGATTTAGAACCCGGGGAAGTGGTGGTAATTGACCAAAACGGCATTACCAGCCTGCGTGCCCTCGATTCTTCCCGGCGTGCCCTGTGTATTTTTGAGTTTGTCTATTTTGCCCGGCCTGACAGTGTCATTGACGGGCTTGGGGTCAATCGGGCGCGCTGCGCCCTGGGCCGGGAACTCGCCCGCGAACACCGGATCGATGCGGATCTGGTGGTTCCGGTACCGGATTCAGGTGTCAGTTCGGCGCTGGCTTACGCCGCTGCGGCACAGATCCCCTTTTCTGAGGGGCTGATCAAAAACCGTTATGTGGGGCGCACTTTTATCCGCCCCACGCAGGAGATGCGCGACCTGGGGGTGAGGCTGAAGCTTAACCCCGTGCGGGAAGTGCTGGCCGGGAAAAGGGTGATCATGATCGATGACTCCATTGTACGGGGAACGACATCCAGCAAAATTGTCCAGATGATCCGGGAAGCGGGGGCGCGGGAGGTTCACATGCTGGTGAGTTCGCCGCCGATCCTGCACCCCTGTTATTACGGGATTGATACTTCCCGGCGCGGAGAACTCATCGCCGCCCGGCACGACCTGTCTGAAATCCGGGAATTTATTGGGGCCGACAGCCTTAACTACTTGAGTCTTGAGGGGCTTTTGGCGGCAATGGCACCGCTTGCCTCCCAGAATTTCTGTGTCGCCTGCTTTAACGGGCGCTATCCTATTGAGGTGCCAAGGGGAAACTTTAATGAAAGAAAAAGATCCTGAGAAAAAATCTTTTTATCAGGCTGCCGGTGTAGATATTGATGCGGGAAACCGGGCCGTGGAACTGATTAAAAAACATGCCGCAACAACCTGGCGCCCGGGGGTGCTGGGTGGAATTGGAGGATTTAGCGGGCTTTTTGCGCTGGATCTGGATCGCTTTCGCGCGCCGGTCCTGGTCTCCGGGACCGACGGCGTAGGGACGAAGCTGCGGATCGCTCAGATGATGAGAAAGCATGATACGGTTGGAATCGATCTGGTGGCGATGTGCGTTAATGATATTTTAGTCTGCGGGGCTGAACCCCTTTTCTTTTTAGACTACCTGGCATGCGGCAAACTTGTTCCCGAACAGGCCGCGGAAGTGGTGGCGGGGATTGCCGCCGGCTGCCGGGAGGCGGGGTGCGCCCTGATCGGGGGCGAAACCGCGGAAATGCCGGGTTTTTACCGGCCGGGGGAATACGATCTGGCCGGGTTTGCGGTAGGTGTTGTCGAGCGGGACCAAATTTGGGATGGGGAAAAAATTCGGACAGGAGACGCCGTGCTTGGTATTGCCTCCACAGGGCTTCACAGCAACGGTTATTCCCTGGCGCGCCGCGTCCTTTTTGAAGGGGCGGGGTATGAGATCGATACCTTTCTTCCGGAACTGGGCCGGACCGTCGGGGAGGAGCTTTTGATTCCCACAAAGATCTATGCAAAAACGGTGCTTGCTTTAAAAGAGAAGTTTGAGTCGGGGCGGGTTTTGAAAGGCGCCGCCCACATTACGGGAGGGGGAATCCTCGAGAACCTGCCCCGCTTGCTCCCCAGGGGTCTGGGAGCGGCGCTCCGGCAGGGAAGCTGGCCGATCCCTCCTATTTTTGAGCTTATTCAATTGCAGGGAAAAATTCCTGCAGACGAAATGTACCGGGTTTTCAACATGGGAATCGGATTTGTTTTATTTACCCGGGCAGAGGAAGCCGGGGCTGTGAGGCGCGCATTACAGGAGATGGGAGAGGCAGTTTTTCTTCTCGGGGAAGTTCGCCCTGGTTCCGGCGTTGCTTTTATTTAACTCTGTGCAAACTACCGGCTTGCCGCTTGCCCTGACTTGCGCCCGGACAGCGATGGTGGAATTTAAGCGCGCGACCTTGCGGAGGTTGATTAGCTGTTTCCCAAATCTGTGATAAGGAATGAAGGAAAATGAAAAAACTCCGGCTTGCCGTCCTGGTTTCCGGACGGGGCACGAACCTGCAGGCGATTTTAAATGCGATTGAAACCGGCGCCCTGACCGCTGAAGTCGT
>DAOURU010000168.1 GCA_030627585.1 Bacillota bacterium | reverse complement strand
CGCTTCCCGTAAGAATCATGAGGCCTCCCATGGTAGCCGTACCGCGTTTTTGAAGGTGAGAACGAGGGCCGTCATTTCTTACCTCTTGCCCAAATTTTAAGCGATAGAGGAGAGGAATCAAGAAAGGGCCTGTGACTAAAGTAATAATTAAACTGGCCCCAAAAGTAATTGCGACTTGAAGAAACTCATTCATGAGAGATCACCTGTTCACAAAGACCGGCAACGATTTCCTCCATCCCCAGGGTGCGGGAACCTTTTACGAGGACAAGATCTCCTGTTTTAAGAAATTTTCTAAGAAAAGAGAGGGCTTCAGCTTTATTCAAAAAAACTTTAATCCTTTCCCGATCCATTCCAAACTCCCGGGCGCCTTCAGCTATCTCTTGAGCCAACTCACCAACGGTACAAAGGCAATCCAGTTTTAATTTTCCGGCAAGCCTCCCTACTTCCCGGTGGCCCTCGACAGTATACCAGCCCAGTTCATACATATCACCGAGGACCGCAACTGTACGTCCCCTTGAGGAGGCGCTGGCAAGTAACTCTAAAGCCGCACTTACAGAAGCCGGACTGGCATTGTAAGTATCATCAATGATCTTGCTTCCCCGGATGCCCCCTTTTACCTCGTTCCGCATTTTGGTCACAGAAGCAGACGCCAGGCCGCGCCTGATTTCCTGCGGCGTAAAACCGAACCAGTGGCCAACGGCTGCCGCTGCTAAAGCATTGAGGACATTGTGGCGGCCTGGGAGCGGAAGAAAGCATAAAGATTCTCCCCGGGGGGTGCACAGCAAAAATTCAACCCCTTCCAGGCCGTGCAATTTGACATCTGAAGCCCTGACAGGATAGTCTCCGCCTTCACCGTAGAAAACTAAATTTCCTGGAAAGCTCCGGGCTAATCTTAACTGCCAGGGGTCCTGGCCGTTCAGGATGGCACAGCCTTCGGGAGGGAGAACCGAGAGAAGCTCCCCTTTGGCCTCGGCAATTGCCTGCTGAGTACCAAGCCTTTCCAGGTGAGTTCTTCCGATATTCGTAATAACCCCTACTCCAGGCCGGCTGATCCGGGCGAGATCTTTAATTTCTCCGCGCCCTCGCATTGCCATTTCCAGGACAACAACCCCATGCTGCCGCGTTAACCGTAAAATTGTTAAGGGAAGCCCGATTTCGTTGTTCTGATTTCCCTCAGTTTTTAAAACAGAAAGGCGAATCCCGAGCACCCCGGCAATTAAATCCTTTGTTGTTGTTTTTCCGGTGCTTCCGGTGACTGCAACGAGCGGAATCGGGAACAGGGTGCGGTAGTACTGCGCCAAATCCCGGAGGGCCCGAAAAGAATCGGGAACCAGAATCAGGGGGTGTTCGGTATTTAGAAAAACGGGTTTCGAAATAACGGCCCCGCCAGCGCCGCGCTCTAAAGCATCCGCGACAAAAGCATGTCCATCCGTCCGCTTGCCTGGAAAAGCAAAAAACAACTGGCCCGGTTCCACGCCCCGGCTGTCCGTTGCAACACCGGTAATTACTGTTTCTGGATTTCCTTGTAATAATTTGCCTTGAACGGCGCTCAAAATCTCTTTGAGTCGAAGCGGCTCCATCTGCTAATTTAAGATCTCCTTTACAATGATTTCTCGTGCTACAAGGCGATCATCAAATGGCACCCCCTGATCTCCTATAATCTGGTACCCTTCATGCCCTTTTCCCGCAATAATCACGAAATCCCCTTCTTGGGCGGAGCGCAGGGCAGTTCGGATGGCCTCATAGCGATCTTCAATTACTATATACCTGGCATTCGCAATTTGCTTAATTCCCGCTTCAATTTGGGCCAGGATTTGACCAGGATCCTCCGTGCGGGGGTTATCTGAAGTAATAATGGTAAAATCGCTGAACTCTCCTGAAATTCTACCCATGAGCGGCCTTTTGCCGGGATCGCGGTCCCCCCCGCAGCCGAATACTGTAACAATCCTTCCTTGAGCAAGGCCGCGGGAGGTGTGCAGAATATTTGCCAACCCATCAGGAGTATGGGCATAATCCACAACTACTGTAAAGTTCTGCCCCTCTTCTATTACTTCAAAACGTCCGGGAACTCCTTTTACTTTTTGGAGCGCCTCCTGTAAAGTCGACAACTCAACCCCCTCTTGAAGACCAACGCAAATTGCCGCAAGACTATTATAAACGTTAAATTCCCCGGGAAGCGAGAGGGAGAAGGGTATTTCCCGACCTTGATATGTTACAGTAAAAGCAGTGCCCCGCGCTGATAGATTGATGTTTTTTGCTTCGACATCTGCATTTTCACGGATTCCGTAAGTTACAACAGGTATTTTAACCTTTTCAGCGATCGCTTTTCCTGCCGAATCATCGACATTAATGACCGCATAACAGGGGCGATTTTTCGTTCGCTTTCGTTCCAACCCCGTAAAAAGAAGCATCTTTGCTGCTAAATAATCCCTCAGATCTTGATGAAAGTCAAGGTGATCTTGAGTGAAATTCGTAAAAACCCCGACATCAAATTCGCACCCTGTAACCCTCTCTAAAACAAGGCCATGCGAGGATACCTCCATCGCCACCGTTTCGATGCCGGCAGCAACCATTTCCCGAAGTAAAGATTGAAGATCCAGGGATTCGGGTGTTGTGTGAAGAACAGGAATCTTCTTCTCGCCTATTTTATTCCAAACCGTACCGATTAGTCCTGTTGGGGCGCCTTTTGTACGGAGCACAGCTTCAATTAAGTAGGTCGTCGTTGTTTTCCCGTTCGTTCCGGTTACCCCAACGAGCGCAAGCTTCCGGCTGGGATGACCGTAAAAATTTGCGGCTAACAAGGCCAGGGCGCGGCGCGTATTCTTAACATGTGCCCAGGCAACCCCCGGCGGCAGCGGAACCTCCCTTTCAATAATTAGTCCTGCGGCGCCCCGCGCCGCTGCTTCGTCAAGGTAGAAATGCCCATCGGTGCGGAATCCTTTAATGGCAACAAAGATAAAACCGGGTTTTACCTGGCGGGAATCATAATGAATCCCTGTAATTGGGGTTTCTAACCCCCGGGCAGCCACAACTTCAATTCCCTGAAGTATATTTTTTAAAGTGATTCCCATATCACATCTCCCGACTTTCTATCACCTACGGAAAAGGGTTATTGTGCCGGTTTAACCAAAGTACACCTTTTTTAACTCAAGGCCCAAGGGCCGGAGCAGGAGGAGGGCGGAATTTTACCCTTACTTTAGTTCCCGCCGTGACCCTGGTGCCGGGAGGCGGTTCCTGCTCTTCGGCTACTCCCGTTGCAAAAGGCTCTCCTTCCGGAACCAAAACAAGATTCATCATCCCTAAAAGTTCGGCTGCATCCCGCAAGCTTTTTCCTTTTAAATTCGGGACTACCCGTTCCCGCCCGGAGTCTGGCGCAGATTGTTCTAAATTGAGAAGGATTTTGCTCCCCTTCTTTACTTTTACTCCAGCCAGAGGCACCTGCTGGTAGACCAAATTACCCGGGCCGACGCGCACCCCTTCTAATCCTGCCTCGTTTAGCACTTTTTCTGCTTCCCCAACCGGTAAATTAACAACAGGCGGAACAACCGTTGTATCTTCACTTAAAATTAGATCTTTTGGCTGGTAGCGAAGCGGAACCCCTAAATAGCGCAAACTGTCCCGAACAACTTCCCGGAAGACAGGAGCCGCAACGGTCCCTCCATAATAAGGATAGCCTTGAGGGGTATCGACCACAACCAAAGCAGCAAGGCGGGGCTCGTCAACCGGGGCAAAACCCAAAAAGGATGCCACGTGATCTGTAGAGGAATAACCCCCTCCCGGTACCGGCTTTTGCGCGGTACCGGTTTTTCCGCCTACTGAATAACCTTCGATATAAGCAT
>DAOURU010000218.1 GCA_030627585.1 Bacillota bacterium | reverse complement strand
GCTTATCCACAAGCAGTTTTCTATATTTGTTTGCTGGCAGCAGCGGATCTGTAAGCCAGGAACCGCGTTCCGGAAACTTCTGTAGGGATTTTGCTGCCTCAATGACATCCCTCCTGAGCTTGTCGGCAGCTTGGGTACTGACTTGTGCTAAAAAGCGGACATGCTGCACCAGCATTTCTCCCGCTCTTTCAGAGATGATGACATGATACTGTTTACTTTCGCAACTCATCGGCAGTCTCCCGAATGGTTTTTTTCATCATCTCATCTACTTCTTCAATGGAATAACCCTTTTTACCCGCCAACCTGTCCTCTTCAGCTACAATTAACTGCTCCCGCAATCTCAGCATGCTTTCACGTCGAGAAAAAGTTTCGATATCCATAACCACCAGATCGCCTTCGCCATTCTTCGTCAGAAAAACAGGTTCTTTGGTAGCCTTGCAGAGTGCAGAGATTTCGTTATAGTTTTTACGTATTGCTGCAGATGGTTTTATATGCATCAAGATACCTCCGTGAGTAGTAAAATAATATCTTTATTATGTTCTTATTATACTACCAGAGACTTCTTGAATCAATAATGGGTTTGACCGCTTTTGCGATGATTATTTGGCCTTTCATGGAAGGGGCGACAAACCCTTGATTTCCGGTATCACCCTGGTATACTCTTGGTAAGAACATCTTACAGTAAGGTGGCGCTGTTCATGGGTTACGAGGTTATGCGGGTAACTGCCAAGGGCCAGTTGACCATCCCTGTGGCAATAAGAAAAAAGCCCTTTGTTTGTGCAGGATGACCTTTCCGAGTTTTTACGCTTGATCGTACGCTTTTAAGAATTCTTTTCTGGAAATACCTGCTTGAGTACAAATAGTTCTTAAGGTGGATGCTTTTATTCTTGGATGATTCGGCATTGTCAGCGGAGTTCGGGTACCATCTGGGTTTTCACGAACCATTGCAATATGCTCTCTCTCCCTAACAAGCTGAAAGCCTAAAATTTCAAGCGCCTTAATGACCCTTTGTTTAGGGGCATCTACGGGAAATTTGGCCACTATACCGCTACTCCTGCTTCAGTCACAAAAACCTCAAGTACGGGTGAGTCAGTTTCTAACACCTCATCTCCAAAAGTTTCAATGTGAAACCGAATGGCAGATTTTACGTCAGCGAGCGCCTCTTCGCAGGTATCCCCCTGCCCAACTATAATTCCCTTTAATCCAAGAGGGTACGCCACGTACCCGTCCTGATGCTTCTCCACTATAATTTTAAACTGGCGCATAGCATAAACCTCCGTTATAATCAATTTCGATCTTGAGGGTATCTGGTGTTATTCTACCAAATTTAATAGGATTCATATTTACCCCTTCCCAAAAACTCCTGCATGGGGTGCCACCCTGCAGTTGTGCACTTTGCCCAGTTCCTGCGCTTTTTTAAGCCAGTCCTGCATTTGCCCACGGCGAACTTTCAGCTTATCCGCCAGTTCCTGCTCAGTCTTAGGTGTATCCAATTCTTTCTCTATGTACGGCCAGACAATAGCGAACAAATCGTGCTCATCAGCCGGCCGGAGGCCCGGACCCTTTCTTCTGGGGACCGGCCCTTTTTTCTCGTGCTCAATTGTTGGAACACTTTTTCTTCCATCTTGCCCGGCGTTTCCGAAGGATCCGACGCAGGAATTGTCATTGTCCAGTTCTAAAGATTCGCCTGCCACGGCCTTACCTGCATCCGGCCGGGTGTATTCAAAGGCTTTTACGCCATAAAATTCCAGCGTGGCGCGCAGCCCGCCTTTATCGTCCAGCATCTGGGACTTCAGAGGAATTCCGCCTTTCTCAATTAAACGTTGGTTGCCTTCGGGCGTGTTTTCACCGTCCCGTACGAAAAGAGGTACCCATTTATTTCCCCCGCCGTCTCTTCATCTCCGTCTTTCTCACCCTTCCTTGAAATGGCCAAACTGGAACACAACAGGATTATCGCCTGGCCGTCAGGGGAAATATTCATTCAAGGTCACCTCCTCCGGCTGCAGTCGCCAGCACAAACGGATGAACGGGGCCGCTGCCCGCTTCCCGGAGAAGAGCCCCGCACCGGATTCTTTTTTCATTAGCAATTCTATTTATTAAAGCAACGACTGCCATCATTTCCTGAAGGAAGTAACTGCATTTTTGGATGTGCGTTTCTCCGCACCAACTTCCCTGTTCCTTCATCCCTTCATCAATTCTAAGATTATCGCCGTTCTTTTTAAACTATCCATCCCTTTACTCCTCCTCTCCTGGCCTGATTATTTCTTGCCGATTTTTTTCCAGCCATTCCTTGGCTTCTTTTAACAAATCTTCCCTAATGAACAAGCAGCAAGTGCCTTCGCAGTGGACCGTGGCAAATCTTCATCGATAAGAAATCTTAATCTCATAGAACCGCTCTAACCTGTTCTTCATCCAATACCGTCGCCGCATAGCGCAGCGCACTAAGGATTTGCTCGCGGGTTAAATCAAACTCCTCAATTAGTTCTTCATATGTTGCACCACCGGCCAACTTGCCCAGAATAAGGGCAACCGGGACGCGCGTTCCTTTAATCACAGGCTTGCCACCTTTAATTTCGGGATCCGCTACCACTCCTGGATAAACTTCCTGCATTATGAACCCCCCTTTGCCTCCTGCAACGTAATATACTTCCAAGCACTACCTGGTATTATTCTACCAGGAGAAAAGGAAACCGGCAAGGAAAACCGGCCTTTTTTCCGGCCTCCTGGGTCTCGAGGTCTCCACCGGCGCCACGGCCTGTCTCAGCACAGGCCCTCTCCACAAGCAGACAGATGATGGGTGGGCGCCCCTCCGGTAGATCTCAATATCCACTTCAAGCTCTTCTGCTTCGCGCTTGAGGACATCACGCACCGAGGAAATCATACCCCGCTCCCGAGCCTCAATCAGGATTCCAAACGACAACAGCTTACCAGAAAAATGCCTCACAGAGAGTCAAAATCAACCATGGGGGGCGGGAACCGCCCCTCCGCTGCACCGGGCGAGGGCAAGCGCTTCCTTGAGCTCTGCTACAGTGTAATCTACTTCTGTTTCAGCCAGGTTGTTAGAGAAGTGCGAAAAGTTAAAAGCGACAGCTAATTTTCCGGCAGTCCCCCCACCCCCAGAAACCAAACCTTCCCCTGATGTAAGGCTGGAGGTGGGGGCTTTGCTTT
>DAOURU010000110.1 GCA_030627585.1 Bacillota bacterium | reverse complement strand
TTTGTTATATATAATGATCCCTGGGATGGTCTCGGGCATGGCGCTACCTATTCCTATTATTTGGATAACGATGACTGGACTTGGGATTGGTCCTTATTTTGGCGATAAAAGCAATTTCAAAAATTTGGAGGTAATCGTAAGTGAGAACTGTTATGAATGTATTTTTAATTGCTTTGATGACCTTTACATTTGTTCCGATGGCTTTTGGAGCAATATCAATAGAAACTTTAATCCAGCAACAATCCTTGGATATGGCTAAAGAGAAATTGGAAATTGAGCAAGCTATTAACTCCTCTAAAGCTAACCCTAAAGAATTCCTCGTAAATAAAAAGGATATCCTTAACCGAAAAGAGTTAGCCGCTATCAAAAACCCTAACGAATTGGAGTACGGTAAAGCTTATAAAGTAGTAAGTGCAAATAAAAATGTTATGCAAGCTTTATTAAATAACACAGATCTTTCTATAGTATTACAAACAGCACCTTATCACTGGGAAGTTCCTGTGCTCTTAAAAAAAGGAGCTCATAAGAAACCAGTAGCATCCTTTACAGTAGCTATATCTGATAATAGATGGCAAGTAGTAGAAATAGGGGGATATCTTTCTCCAGAACAGAGTCAATTTAGTAGCAGTCCTGAAAAGCTGATTACTTTTTTGAAAGACAAATCATTAAAAAATGCTAATTCATTTATACACTTCCGTATACCTTCTCTGCATACAGATTTTCTCTACGTTGCAACTAATGACCAAGAATACTTTGTTCCCCTTATCCATAACCGAGATGAATTATATGGGCTTAAAAATAAGACGGTATATACTAGAAATGAACTAATTTCTGCGATTGGCCCTACTATCAAGAAAAATTTAGATGATCCTAATCCTGCTCCTTCAGGTTATCCTTCTGGAGAAAAATTTAGTTTAGTTACTTTTTTAAGTATAGTATTTACCATTATCTTCATTTATAGTTATCGAAAATTTATTACAAAGCGATCATAAAAAACAGTGCTGATGCATGAATAAAAGATACCACAAGGCCAACACCTCCCTTGATTCCCTGGTGGCGAGGGAAGTCTGCCACCGGCTCAAAGAAACGCCGAAAGAGTACCTCGACCGCGTGTGGGAAGAAAACCCCCTGGAGGGCCCTGACGACTCGGGCGGAAGCGGTTCCTCAGGCCCGGGCGAGGTGCTGCGGGAAGAGACCCGGGAGAAGAAAGTCAGCGGGAAAAGCCCGCGGACCAACGAGAAGTGGGTGAGCCGCACCGACCCAGAGGCCTCACTTGTTACCCGGAAGGGTTTGGCGAAGCCCTTGCTGGCCCACAAGGTGCACATCGCGGTGGACGGGGGAAGGGCGCGGATCGTCACCGCGGAAAAGCCCTCGCCCGGCGGGATAGCGGAATGTTCACGTCCTGCCCCATCTCATCGGCAAGCACATCTTCAGCACCCGTTCCCACCGGGAAGAAGTAGTGGCCGACCGGGCCTACGGGACGAGGGAGATTTACCGCTTCCTGGAGCGTATGGGCATCCTGCCCACCATACCGCAGCGCCAGACCTGGCAGAATCTCCGGGAGAAAAGGCTTAAGGCTGGATTCAGATACGACGCGGAGCGCGACGTGTACATCTGTCCCGCCGGGAAAACCCTTTACCGCACCAAGGAGCGGTCCAACGGTGCGGTGGTCTACAAGGTCCACCGCCTGGCGTGCAAAGGGTGCCTTTACCGGGGCACGTTACGCCGGGCCAAGCGGTCTTCCATCACGCGGTATTTGGACGAGGAACTTCTTTCCCGGGTAAAGAGCCACCTGGCGACGGAGCGGGCCAGAGCGAGCCTGCGCCGGCGCAAGTACTGGCCCGAGACAGTGTTCGCGGAGATGAAAGGGCCGCGCGGATTGGACCGGGCGACGCTCCGGGGCACGGTTAGGGTGCACATCCAGGCTTTGCTTGCCCTGGCGGTGCACAATATCAGGCAACTGGTCAAGGTGGTAGGAAGAAAGAGAAGGGTGCCTGCCCAGGTGCGGACTTTAGTGGCCAAAGTGTTCGTTGTCCTCTGGGCTAACCCATCCTGGATCCTGGTATCCTAGCTCCGGTAAGTTTGGCAACAGGCCCATGATCAAAGAATCCTATCTGCTTAGAGATGCCCTCCAGTTAGTGTAAAGTTGCTGTAGGAATTTTGCGGGGGCTGAGGAAGGGGAGAAAGAAGAGAGACCTCACCGTCCTTCGAACGGACGAGCAGTTGAAGTACCCGAAAGTTTTGCGCTTAACTCTAACACTGAAGATGTTGTAGTCATGAGTGACCACATTACGGCTACTTGTTGCAACAATGGGTCACAATTAGCCGAGATTACCATGGGATCGATCCTTAAACCCAAATCAGCTAGTTGTTTTAGGTTTATGATGGACTATTTAAAATATCTTTTTAACCGGCAAGATGAGAGCGATCCGCTATTTCAAAGCGCAGTCAATCTTAATCTTCTGCTAAAAGAGATAGAAGAATGGCGATTTCTTGCCGAAAAGTATCCAAATATGAATCGTGAAAAATATAAGCACAGATGAATGAACACAAAGAAACAAAAAGAGAATCGTGGACTTGTTATCAATAGGCGCTTTGCTCGGGGTGACCCCTAAATTAAGTGCTTACACGAAAATGGAGAACGGTCAGTGGGGGTGAAGAAGTGTCGTTAGGTCTGGTTTTCAAGACGCTGGCAGATGAGACGCGGCGGGAGATCCTGTGGTTTTTGCGGGAGGGGGCCTGACGGCGGGGGAGAGCGCTGCCCGGTTTAAGGTCTCCTGGCCGACTATTTCCCACCACCTGAACGTGCTCAAACAAGCGAATTTGGTGCAGGATTACCGGAAGGGCCAGCATGTTTATTATTCGCTTAACACAACCGTTTTCCAAGAGGCGGCGGCCTGGTTCCTGGCGGTTTCGGGCGAAAGGGCTCAAAAGGAAACAAGTGAAGCGGCTACACGCGGTCACGCTAAGGCACTCATGCCGGCGGGAGTTACTTGATGCAAAGCTTGATCAGGTGCACTTCAAAAATTCACATATGGTATACTATTCATAAGGATGGGGAAGCAAGGTCGTCATTTGGTGGTTGTTCAACGCACGGGCCTGCAAACCGGCCTATCGTCAACAATACAAAAGATTGGCAAAGAGAGGTGCAGAAAATGGGTGTCTTAGAGGTTTTTAGTGACGAGATCAAGGAGTATAAAAGGCTAAAGATTATTTCGGAAATGGTGCTTGTAAAAGAACATATCAAGCTTTTTGAGCAGAAGTACGGCTGTGCTTTCCAAGACTTCGAGAAAAAGGTGAAGCAAGAGGCCGAAGATTTTAGGCAATGGGATGACTACATCGAGTGGAAAGCCTATCAAAAAAGCTTTGAAGGACTAAAGAAGAAAATCGGCGAGATAGAGCATGTTAAAGACGTTAGAATTACTGAATAAGCATGAAATCGTAAAATCTTATGAGATTCAGGACTTTCGCCAAGGACCTGATTTTTATTTCCTAAAAGTGCGGGCCGACCTGAATAACAGCACGGTTCTCTATATAAGGGAGTACGTTTCGGAAGACGAATATCATTACTCTTATCACTGGCAGGAAGAGAATGGAACACTTTTGGTTCGATGGGACAATGCGCCTCACCACCCAGGATTAAAAACCTTTCCCCACCATAAGCATGTTGGTGAGCAGATTTTGCCTTCCTATGAGATCACACTTGAAGATGTTATAAAATATATCGTTGCTTGCCTTGAAGAACTGTAAAGGAACCATTTTAATTGCCTTGCTATGGATGAGTGGGAAGTTGCAGCGTACACAGGCACAACCATTGTTTCTTTCGGAAGAGATGCCCCTTAACTGGGCGCTTTTCGAGCCGTGCTGATCCTGGGCCTTTTACCTTTTGATGCTCCTGACTGATGCTGCTGACGCCCTTGGTTGACCCGCGCCGGCAAAACTACGCGCGCTTAAAAATCAAAAAATCCTGACTACCTTTGCACCGCAGCGGAGTTGGAAACTTCTTATCATCGCTGCCGCGCCCTGCAGGTACCGGTTGAACTCGATAGACCGCAAAAAATGTTTGTTGCATAATAGAATTACCTGGAATTGCAAAGTAGAATTTCCTAAAGTTGCAGAGCAAAATTCCCTGTTATTGCAAAAAGGCCATTGCAGCGTCCCCTAAAAACCCTTACCCTTGTAGTTGAAAAGACTATGAGGGAAGGAGAATCGGAGGATGCTGACAATGACCCAAGTAAATTTTATCAGAGAAATGTTCTTTGAAAAAGGTATGAATTTTGCCCAGATCTCCAGGGCCACCGGCTTTGATGTAAAAACCGTAAAGAAGTATATCTTTAAGGATGACTTCAACAAAACGCTTAAGCCGAAGCCACCCCGTAATTCCAAGCTGGACCCATTTAAAGAAGAGATTGACCGGTGGCTTAAAGAAGACCAAACCGCCAGGAAAAAGCAGCGTCATACAGCGCAAAGGGTATTTGATCGACTTTCTGAAAAATACAGTGATACCTTTGACTGCTCCTACCGCCTGGTGGCGGACTATGTGGCCAGGAAGAAGCAGGAATTTTACAGCGGCGGGCAAAAGTTTTTCTTTCAGCTGCAGCATATTCCTGGAGAAGCCCAGGTAGACTTTGGTGAAGCTGACTTTTTTGACGAAAGTGGGGTGAAACAAAACGGCCATCACTTAAACATCTCCTTTCCTTATAGCAATGGCGGCTATACCCAGTTATTTAAGGGTGGGAACCAGCAGTGCCTGATGGAAGGCTTAAAAAACATCTTTGAACACATTGGAGGTGTACCAAAACGTATCTGGTTTGATAACCCCGGCACCATCGTAGCAAAAGTTCTTAAAAACGGTGAGCGCATCCTTACCGAAACATTTTTACGCTTCATGAACCATTACGGCTTTACCGCTGCTTTCTGTAACGTAGCCAGCGGCCATGAAAAAGGCAGTGTAGAGAACAAAGTAGGCTACCAC
>DAOURU010000307.1 GCA_030627585.1 Bacillota bacterium | reverse complement strand
GGGGCTTGAATTCTTATGGCGTCCCAGGAGGGATTCGAACCCCCGACCGACGGATTAGAAGTGCGTTGCTCTATCCAGCTGAGCTACTGGGACATAACAAATGGAGCGGGTGATGGGAATCGAACCCACCCGACTGGCTTGGAAGGCCAGGGCTCTACCACTGAGCTACACCCGCTCGTACTGCTTCAGCAGTATTTTAACACAAGAAAAGGGTTTCGGCAACAATCTCTAGCCTCTCTTCCGCCTAAGCTAGACTTGAATAATGGTCGGGGTGGGGGGATTTGAACCCCCGGCCTCTTGGTCCCAAACCAAGCGCGCTGCCAAGCTGCGCCACACCCCGCTATTTCAGCAATTTAAAGTATAACACGATTCAAGCTCCCTTTCAACAGACACAAAACTTTCAAGGAGGCTGTCCTCCCGCGAGATTACTAATTTTCCCGTTAGATCACTCACTCTTCCCGGATGAAAGGAAAGGCAGAAGAGCCTCCAGGAGTTTACTTTGAACCAGAGCGAACCGCCCCGGTCAAGATCCTTTAGGCGTTCAACAGGAAGAGGATTTCGTTCCTGCTTTCGTTTCTGTTTTGGTTTCTGTTTTCGTTTCCGCTTCCGTTCTTTTCGGGGTTGTTTCCTTCCCTGCTTTTTCTTCTTTAAACTTGCGCTGCTCGTCTTTATGCCTGTAATCGGTTGTATAGAAGCCCGGGCCTTTGAAAATAATTCCTACGTTGCGGGAAATTAACCGCCGGACAGGGCTTCCGCAGTTTGGGCAGACTTCCAGGGCAGGCTCGGTAATCCTCTGGGAATATTGGAAGCGGCCACACTGACTGCATTCATAGTCGTAAGTCGGCATATCTTGTCACCTCTCCTGAACGAAAATTTCTTTCCACAAAATCTTATATACGGCAATTCCTGAGTTTTGTCAAGCAGGAGCGGCCTCAAGGACCTCAAGAGGCAACTGGCTGGAAATTCCATTGTAGGAATGGCCTAATTCATGCTACACTAGAATCAGAAAGAGAAGGGGATGGCAGTTTTTTGGATTGGTTATTTTGCGAGGTTCCGTTGTCTCCCGTCATTTTATCGTTTTAGGCCGGTAAAACCTTTCAGGGAGGTGGAACATGTGAGCGTAGCGATGACGTATCTTAAGGATTTATCGGAGGCGGATCTTTATTTTATCGTTACTACCGTTGTCACAAAACGCCGGGATTATGATTACCTCTGTGGCCTTTTAAAAGATAAGCCCGATTTTATCGACATCATGCTGGAAGACGAGAAATTATTCAGGCGTGTTCAAGAAGATAAAGATATCTTTTTAAAGATTTCTCCTTTCCTGCTTTTTAGCATTTTGCTTCGCCAGGCGAAACGAGAGTTGGAAAAGCAAACTTATACAATGGAGATCGTGAGCCGAAGAGAGCGGATTCCTGTTTTTGACGCCCGGGATACCACTGCAGTTTTACAAAATAAAGATGTACGCGAGTACCTGGCAAGAATGCTGGCTTCTTTCACGCGGGTTGAATGCACAACTGTTGTGTTTAAAGCGCGGGGAATGACATACCAGCGCCATTTCAGCGACCTTGATTTCGATGACATTTTAGAACTCGCCGGAATGGTCGAACTCCCCTTTCGCTTCCCATTCTACAAGCGTTTAGCCGACACCGCCCTATTCGTCTCCGGAATCTTCCCGGAATATCTCTGCCGCAACCAAACCCTCGAAGAGCACGAAATCCCGGCGCGCCTGGCAGGACACAGGTCCCGTCCCCTCCATGATTGCGAGGAAGAAGGGAGACGCTATTACGACCTGGCG
>DAOURU010000017.1 GCA_030627585.1 Bacillota bacterium | reverse complement strand
TCAAAGCGCTTTTCCCCCTTCTTGATGGCTTCTTCCAGGTCGAGTGTTCCCACTACCCGGTCTTCGGTGGCTGAAACAGGGAGATCTATAACCCGCATTTTACGGGTGACAGCAGGCAATGTTTCTCCACGCATGTACCTCCCTGCCTGTGCAGACAGGTCCCGGCAAGAACTGCACATGGTGGTGACATCCTGAGGGTCACAGCCGAAAAGACAATCAGCCACAACCCGATTTTCCGGGAGAAGTGCCGCCAGGGCGCGCACTGCCGTTGACTTGGCTGTTCCTTTCTCCCCCCGGATCAAAACCCCGGCCAGCTTGGGATTAACGGCATTAAGGATCAGGGCAAGCTTCATCTCATCCTGACCCACAATTGCCGTAAAGGGATAAGTATACCTTGAAGCTTGTTCCAGAGCTTGTTCCATATCCTACCATTCCTTTCTTACCCTAAAAATTTTATATTAAAAATCCCCATCATGTGAAAGAAAATCCAAAATTTCCTTGCTCCATGATGGAGGCATACTTCCATTCAGATCTCGGCCAGGGCACCATGCACCGCCTCGAGCAAGCGCTCCGCCCGAAGGTCATCGAGCTTGTAGTAGTCAGCACCTAAGGCAACTGCCAACTGGTGGGCAAGCCCAAATGAGAGGAAACCGTTGTTTTCCACATCAACTACCAGGCTCTTGATGCGCTCTTCTTCTTTGATGAGTTCAGCTATCTGGAAGGCTTCCGCCAAAGGGCGTTCCTCGCCCAAACTGACGTTGGCTTTCCCGTCGGAAATAATGATCAGCAAGGGACGGAGATCGGGATCTTTAAAAAGATGGGCTTTGGTCACTTCGTACGCTTTGAGCAATCCCGCGGAAAGAGGGGTCCGCCCCCCGGTGGGCAACTCCGCCAGAAGCTTTTGAGCACGCTCCACGCTGTTTGTGGGAGGCAGAAGCACCCCGGCATGCTCGCCCCGAAAAGCAACCATCCCCACCCGGTCGCGCTTTTGGTAAGCATCTAAGAGCAACGAGAGAACCGCTCCCTTGGCTTCCACCATCCGCTGCTGGGCGCCCATCGAACCACTGGCGTCAACAACAAAGAGGAGAAAGTTGCCGATCCTCTTTTCCCGGACTTTTTCCCGAAAATCCGAAAGCTCGATAACAACCGCCACTCCGTCCCGTTTTCGCCGCCTCTGGTAGGGAGCCGCGGCCCTCAAGGTGGCGTCGAAGGCAAGGTCTTTTCGAATCCACCTTAAGGTGCTCCGGACATAGCGACCTGATTTGGTGGCTGTCTGCCCGCGCGACCTCCGGCCGGACCCGCGCCGCAGCATACCCTTCTCTTTGAAGCTAATCCTGCGCACTGGAAAAGGTTCACCTACAGCAAAGATGGTTTCCGGGGCGCCCCGGAGTGGGGTCGGCTGGGGAGGCAAATCCTTTTGCTCTTCTTGCTGGCTTTCCTCTATTTCAGGAGGAGACTGCTCCTGTTGTTCTTGGCTCTCCTGTTGTTCTTCCTTTTCTTCCTCCTGATTTTCGGGATCCTCCAACTCCTCCGGTTCGGGAGGTTCTGGCTGCTGAGGAGGGGGCGCTTCCCGCATGCGGTGGGGTAAAACAAGTTCCGCCGCTTCATAAACGTCCTCAGCAGTGACTTCTCGCCTCCCATACCAGGCAGCAAGTGTCCGGGCCGCAGCGGTCATCACGAGATCTGCCCGGTGCCCGGCTACCCTTGCCTCAGTGCAAACCCGGACAACCAGCTCCTCCAATTCAGGTGAAATCGTGACCTCAGGTAACAGGCGCCGGGCGGTAAGGATGGCCTGCCGCACTTTTTCCTCTTCTTCAGCCCACTTAGCAAGAAAACCCAGCGGGTCCTGGTCAAAGGTCTCTCTGCGCTTGATGATTTTTACTCTCACTGCTGGATCGGACTCACCTTCAACCTGGACGCAAAGACCAAAACGGTCTAATAGTTGCGGCCTCAGTTCCCCTTCCTCCGGGTTCATCGTTCCCACAAGGATGAACTCCGCGGGATGGCTGTAAGAAATCCCTTCGCGTTCCACAAAATTGATCCCTGAAGCAGCCGCGTCAAGCAATATATCCACAAGGTGGTCATCAAGGAGGTTAACCTCATCAACGTACAAGATCCCCCGGTTGGCCCGGGCTAAAAGACCTGGTTCAAAGCGGCGTCCCCCGTGCTTTACAGCATACTCAAAATCAAGACTGCCCACGACGCGGTCCTCGGTGGCAGATACGGGCAGATCTAAGACCTGAACCTGCCGCCAGACGATGGGTAATAATCCATCGATAGCATATTTTGACATACAGGAGAGGCACAAATTTCGAGGTTCAAAGGGATTACATTGATAAGGACAACCGGCGACAACAGGAATTTTCGGAAGCAAAGCAGCCAGCGCCCGCACTGCTGTAGACTTGGCCGTACCCTTTTCTCCCCGGACGAGGACACCGCCCAGGCGGAGGTTGACAGCATTGAGAAGCAAAGCCTTTTTCATCTTTTCTTGCCCCAACAGTGCCGTAAAGGGAAAGACGAACCTGCCGGGTTCCTTTTCATAAAACTGCTCATCCTGCATTTTTAAAGATTACCCCCTTTTACCGCGACCCTGCAGCGGCCGCAACCGCAACTTGTTGGTGCTTGTCGCCGGAGTTAACCAAACTGTCACTTGCTTTTGTAGTAATTACATAAGGGCCCAAACTAGTCGGCACAATTATAGCCTCTACTTCGTAAACAGCTTTAATGTTCTCTGGTGTTAGAACAGCCTGGGGATTTCCTGCAGCAAATACCAAACCGTCCTTCAACATCAATAACTGGTCAGAAAAGCGGGCTGCCAGATTCAGGTCATGCATTACCATCAAGATACACTTCCCTTGCTGCTGGGCCACGTTCCGTACCAGTTCCAGCACTTCTAACTGGTGCTTCACATCCAGGTTACTTGTGGGTTCATCCAGCAAAAGGACATCAGGCTCCTGGGCGAGGGCGCGTGCCAGCAAAACCTTTTGTTTTTCACCACCACTTAATTCATTTAAATACCGCTCTGCAAAACCCACGAGACCCATGCGCTGGAGAACCGCTCCCACCACTTCCAGATCCCCTTTTCCCACACCCCAACTGAGATGAGGTTTCCGTCCCATTAAAACAGTTTCGAATACAGTACAGGGAAAAACTTCACCAGATGCCTGGGGAACGTAGCCCATCATTTGGGCGCGCTCCTGAGCCTTGAGGCGGAAAAGCTCTTTTCCGTCTAAAAATACGCTGCCCGGATATGGCTTAAGGATCCTGTTGATGCAGCGAAGTAAGGTGCTTTTACCTGCCCCATTGGGGCCGATAATGGCAAGAATCTCTCCCGATCTGGCTTCCAGTTCCACATCCCGGAGCACTTCCCGGCTTCCGTAGCGGAAACAAATTCCCTTTACCTTCAGGTTCATTTCCGCGCCCGCTCCTTTCAAATTTCTCTTCATAAACTGGCATTTTCTCTCTCCCTGCTACGAAGCCTCCACTTGATGCGGTTTTTCCAACCAGGAGCATTTATTTTCCTAAAAGTCAAAGCTTAATTTTAAAATTTTTTGAGTGAAGGAAAGAGAAAGGGCCACAGAAAACCCTACCTGCCCCTTTGGCAGGAAACGACCTTCGTGGCCCTGCTTTCCTGAACCTCTATGCTTATGTAACACTTGCTTACTACTGCTCTACCCTTGAAAAGATCGTTTCGACTCCGGCGCTCACCGCTGAGCTCCAGCCAGCGCGAAATATATCCTTCCGGGGTTTGCTGGCTTCGGCCAGCTGTTTATTTTAATAATTCGCCAATTTAGCAAAAACTCCTTCTTTATTTTCATCGATAAAATAGACGTCTTTGGGCGAAGACCTGGATTTAAGAAGATGTCATATGCCCATATTCAGAACTGAGGATATGCCCATTTACCTTCAAAAGGAATATTCAACCACTTTGCAAAATACTCTTTAAGCACTTGTTCGGGATCAACATCTTTGAAACGTTCGGGGTAAAACCATTTGGCAAGATAGAGCGCTCCCAAGTATGTTTTGTCTCCACCAAGCAATTTCGTGTTGAGGAAATAAATGCGCCCCCTCTTTCCTGCCTCTGTTTTACTCAAGATTTTGTTTTCGAAAGCGCTGCTTTTCAACCTCACCGCTTCGCTGTAATCTGTTGCGGCGTATCCCAATCCTTCTTCACTAAGAACACCAAATACTGCGGCATCAGGATCCTTTTCCAATATCCATTCCGGACTTACTTCAGGATACCCCTCGAGTTCCCGGGCGATATTTAACCCCCCAGCTAATTCAATCCCTTGGTGAAGCGCCGTGCCTTGAGCATACGGTTTCCACTTCCCTTTTTCCAGGGAAGAATACCACGTGCCGTATACTTTCAACCTCTCCTCTGGCTTTAAATCCTTTACCCGGTCTCTCGCAATTGCCGTTTTCCCGGACTTCCAGTTGAGGAACTCTGCAGCTCTTTTTTCTTTTTTAAAGATTTTCGCTGCAACCATGAGGTCGCGATCGTAGGTTTCGGGCTTATAAAAATCAAGCCTGATTACTTTTATTCCAACCGGTTCCAGTTTCTCCTCAAGCTTCGTATCAGGCCACTTACCGTACGTAAAGACGGCCTGGGGCTTGAGTTGGACTATTTTTTCTAAATTTGGTGTAAAGCATTTCCCTACAGACGGTTTATCTCCCAGACCCAGATATGGATGCTCCCGGACACTATCACCTGCGCCTACTATTGCATCTTTGGAAACTCCTAATATTCGCAGGGCTTCAGCAACGTCTGAGTTAAGAAGCACAATCCTGTTTAATTCTGTGGGAACTGTAATATCCTTCCCGGTGGCATCTTGAATGGTAACATTAGTCTTTTCTGTCTCATCCGACACCTGCTGTCCGCTCCGGCTGCAGCCTGCCAACAAAGACAACAGAAGCGCAAAAATTACTACAAAAAGAAGGGATGGCTTCTTTTTCGCTTTCATTTCTTCTCCTCTCCTCCTGCTTTTAATTTATATCACTGCTATCCTTCTAATCACTGCTATCCTTCTAACCTCACCGTGATTACTTGCAGTTTAACTTCCGGGCCGCCACGCCAGCCACCTCCTCTGCCTTAAAGAATTTCAATTGCTTTAAGACCACCACTAGCGCTTTCGTTTGAGAAGCAAATAGATGAAAAAGGGCGCACCGATCAGTGAAGTGACAATTCCGACAGGGATTTCTACAGGTGCAAGCACAGTCCGAGCTAAAGTGTCTGCAAGCAGAAGCAGAATACCACCAGTGAGACAGGCACAGGGGATCAAAAACCTGTTGTCACCCCCAATCAGGATGCGACAGATATGGGGAGCAATCAAACCGATAAATCCGATGATTCCGGTAAAGGCAATGGTACCTGATGATACTAAAGTTGCCAGGGCAAGGGTTACTAGTCTCAACCGCCCTACATTAACACCTAAACTCATGGCAACATCTTCCCCGGCACCAAGCGCGTTTAAATCCCAGGCGTAGCGAATTAACAGCCCTAAACAAATCAACACAACAGGAAAGAGAATCAAGATCGTATCCCAATTCGCACCCCAAAAACCGCCCATCAGCCAGATGACTAGTTCCTTTAAGGCCTCGTGCTCAGAAATGTACTTGAGACTGGAAACACCGGCTTGAAAAAGGTATCCAAAAGCCACTCCGGCAAGGAGCAGGGTTTCCGGTACAGCTCCTTTGAGTCTTGCAACTCCATATACGAAAATCATGGTCAAAGAGCCGAAAATGAAGGCATTTGTTACTATCAAGTACCTTCCTACAATGTTGAAACTCGTCCCTAAAATTCCCGTTCCTAAAATAATGGCCAAAGCCGCGCCAAAAGCCGCTCCGCTAGAAAGGCCCAATGTATACGGACAAACTAGAGGATTGCGCAAGATACCCTGCATCACCACCCCGGCTCCGGCAAGGCTGACCCCGGTAAGGGCAGCCAAAAGAATTCGGGGTAGCCTCAACTCTATTACTACTATTTCTGCCAGGTCGCTCGAAGGAACAGCGTGCAAACCCGGAAGCACCTTGCCGATGATGACGCGGCAAACATCGGCAATGCTGATTCCTGCAGCTCCGGTCGCAGTAGCAACTAGCCCTATTCCAATCAGAAGTAAGATGAGACTTCCTAATAAGGTAATTTTCCGGCCTGCATCGCGGGTATATAACTCCTCAACTTCCGTAAACATCATTAATTTTACCGGGCTCAGTTTTTTCTCTAGCTACAGAAACTCCCAACTTTATCTACTCCTTTTTATCTTTACCAGATTTCATCTTTTTAAAAGACTCAGGCTACCCCCTCTTCCACCCCCTGGAAGAAAAACAAAAAGCCACGTGATTTTCCTCCGCGGAAAAGCCTTCGTGGCTGAAGTTTTTCTTTTTCACCGTATTTGGTTGTTAACCTGGAGATTTTAGTATTACCACCATGGCTGCTTTTTTTAAGCGGGAACAACCTTTGGGGTTACACCTAATCTCCCAGAATGATTTCCTGGAATATCTTCGTCATTAAATAACAAATTCCTGCCTCCACAACCAAGTTTTTAATGATAAATCGGTAATAAGAAAGCCGAGAATTGTCCATAATAGAAAGAGGATTTAGGTTAATTAAGGAGGTATTTGAAAAATGAGTTGCACCACTTTGCGGCACCGCTTTGATGATGAAAGGAAAAAAGGGCTTACTTTTGCCCGGGCGCTGGAAATCTATCAAGATGTAGAAGGCTCTGTTGCTGCCCACCGCGCGGAAATAGAAGAATTGATCCGCGGTCAAACAGATCCCGAACAAATCAGGCATCTGCAGGAACACATTACCGAAGGAGAACAGCTGATTCAGGAAATCCACCAACTCCACCTGCACTAAGAAAAAAGAGGGGCACCTAACATGCAGGCTTCGTGCCTCCATGTCAGGCGGAAAGGAGGAATTGGTGATGCCCGCCCGGGCGCATGCCGGGACCCGGGCAGTTTTTGTGGGAGGTTAAATATATGTAAAAAAGACCGTGGTTAGGGCCCGCTCCCTGCGAGCCATCCGAAGCCTCCACGGCCTCATTGCCTAAGATAAAGACTATGTTGTCTTTTTTCTTGGGATGCCTGTTGAGATGTTTATTGCATCAATTTATTTTTATTTCTCTTCCAAATCCTCTTCCAAAATAATCTTGTGGTCTACCAGGGCAAGCTCCTTGATCCGCGCCTTAATAATCTTGCGCTGGCCAAAGATGTTCTCAAGCAGCAACCCTTGTTCATGAAGCTCGACCCGGTCCACATTTTCAAGAAAGAGTTCATCTTGTTCGCCTTTGCGCAAATAAGCATGAGCCTCACACATTTTTCTTCACCTCCGCGATTTCTTTTATCTTGGCAACGAGCTTTTCCACCAAGTGGGGTAGAGGTTCTAGTTCTACCCCAACCACTTCGACTTGTACAAGGGTCAAAGGTAAAAGGATTTTTTTGGCCTTACTCTTTGCGATGGCTTCAGCCATCCGGGGTGTAAGCTCGCCCCGCATTGAGTGGGCGAGGATGATCCCCAAAGGCCCGACAATGCAATCCACATCTTCTACGTTTTGGATGACGGCATTTTCTCCGCTAGCGCCTTCATTAGCACCAGCTCTCAGCATTAAAGAAGTAGCAATGGCATTAGTACCCAGAGCAATAATTTCTGTTTCCGGAGGCAACACCCTTCTTATCTGCTCTGTGATGACACGGCCAATCCCGCCTCCCTGGCCGTCGACAACCGCAATCTTCATTGTTTCACCCTCAACCAGTTTCCTGCCCTTTCCGGGCCTCCTGTTTTGGTGCAACACCGCCTTTAATCAAAACAGCAATTCCGTATGCAACGGCTAAGGTTATAAGTGTCCCCACAATTCCCGCTACTGCCGTCGCTACCCCTTCATTAGTAATACCTGGAAAAACATAATCAGGGATTGGAGAATGAATGACCTCTTTTCCCTCCGCTTGTTCCAGGAACCCTTTATCTTCAGCCACCCTTTCCAACCCGTCGGGAAAAGGCGAAGCAAAAGGGCTTAAGAACAAAGCAACTAAAACCGCAATTATCAGCAAAATCCAGACTTCTTTCCGCATCATTCTCACCTCACACCTTGGCAGTTTCGTAAACCAGGTCTGACCGAACCCGGGTTAAGTAACCGACCACAACTGTTGTAATCACAGCTTCCCCAATTCCGATCAGTAAATGCCAGCCAAGCATCGCGGGGAGGACAAGACGCAGCGGAGCCATACCTGAAAAAGCAAGTTCAAAGGCACAAGCCCCTGCCGCAAGGACTACTGAAAACCAGGCCGCGATAAAGGTAGCTACAAGAGTTCCCGTGCGGTTATTCCAAAGCCGCTGAATTAGCTGGTAGATCCAGTAACCTGCAAAAGGAGCGATCACGGCCATGTTTAAGATATTTGCTCCTAATGCAGTAATTCCACCATCCAGGAAAATAAAGGCCTGTAAAGCGAGAATGGTGGCCATAATGATACTTGCCGTCCAGGGGCCCAAGAGAACGGCGGCCAAAACACCACCTAAAAGATGACCTGAAGTACCACCAGCAATGGGAAAATTAACCATTTGGGCCGCAAAGATGAATGCAGCCATTACACCCATAAAAGGAATCTGGCGTTCTTGCAGCCTTTCTTTAGTTTTGGTGACACCGTAAGCAAGTGCTGCACCCCCTAAAACCCAAGCAGTTCCCCAAGTTTTGGCATCAAGAAGGCCATCGGGTATGTGCATAATTAAAACCTCCTGTCTCAATAATTTCTTAACTATTCATGCACTCTACCTACCCATCGCTCTCTACTCACGCAATAAAAAAACAAAAAAACCACGAACTCCTCTCCTGCTTCTGCAGGACCAAGGACCTTCGTGGCCCTTCTTCCTCTTTTTCTTAATAACACATATTCTATTTTAATCTAATAATTCCTGCCGACCTCAAAAAAAATTTTTAATGATCTTTCAAAAAAGAAAGAAGGGTTTTAAAAAGAACACCGTGTTCACGGTGTTTCTGAGAAATAAAATATAACCCGCGTTTCAGAGGGAAATCCGCAATCCGGGGATAAGATATTTCCCCCGCTTGAGCCCGGGGCCGTGCCGCAAGAAGAGAAACCAAAGAAATTCCAAGCCCTGCTGCAACTGCGTTGAGTACGGCCTCGGTGCTTCCCAGCTCCAGCTTAATTCTAAGGGTTGCAGGAGAAATACTACAGGCGGCAAGCTTATTTTCAATCACAGTTCGAGTCCCGGAACCGGGTTCCCGCGCGATGATCGGCTCTTCTAAAAATTCCTTGAGACTTATTATTTTTCTCCCTGCAAACCTGTGCCCCCGAGGAACAACAACAACCAGTTCATCCTCATAAAGCAGTTCTTGCTGAAGTCTCTGGTTTTCAATTAAGACTCCGGTAATTCCTAATTCTATTTCCCCTTCTAACACTTTGCGGACAACCTCTTTGCTATCACTGATTTCCAGCTTAACCTTTACCTGAGGATGAATCTCCTGAAAAAGACCGAGGATGCGAGGCAAAATATATTCACCCGGAATTGTACTTGCTCCGACCAGAAGTTCCCCCTTAATGGTACCCATTAAAAGCTGGACATCGTCCCGACTCTTCTGAATCATTTTAAGGGCGCTTTTACTATATTCATAAACGATTTTTCCGGCTTCGGTAAGTTCTAATTCACGGGTCGTTCGATAAAACAAAGGCGTTCCGTAATACTGCTCCAAGCCGCGAAGCTGTTTGCTGACCGCAGGCTGAGTTAAATGTAAAGCCCGGGCTGTTTTTGTTAAACTCCTCTTTTCAACTATAATGTTAAACGTCTGCAACCACGCTAAATTCATATCTTCACCCAATCTGATCAAACAATTTTTTAATTTGTTGAAAATCCTGCCAGACCACCTTCTTTTTGCTGGCGTCTCGCAGCAAGGCGGCGGGATGATAGGTTGGAATAATTTTTATCCCGCCTTTTTCGAAGACCTGTCCTCGCACTACTGTAACTTTGGCCTCGCGGTAAATAAGATACTGGGTAGCAAGAGTTCCCAAGCAGACAAGCAAACGGGGCTGAATCAGTTCAATCTGGCGAATAAGATAAGGAAAGCACGCTTCGGCCTCTTCTTTTTTTGGTACCCGGTTGCCCGGTGGCCGGCACTTGGCAATATTGGTTATATAAACTTTTTCCCTTTCAAAACCAGCAGCTGCCAGAATTTTATCTAATAGCTGTCCTGCCGCACCTATAAAAGGTCGACCTAAACGATCTTCATCAGCACCAGGCGCCTCCCCAACAAACATTATTTTAGCCTGGGGGTCCCCTTCGCCGAAAACTACTCCCCGGACGTTTTCTCGCAACCCGCAGCGCCGGCACCGGAGACAAATATCTCTTAGTTGTTTAAGATCATCGCAACGGTCCAACTGCGGCAACCAGTCCATGATATTCACCTCTAGTTTCTTTAACCTTCATCCCCAGTAATAATTTCTGATTATTTTTCAAAAACCCTTTAAATTTTTAATAGCTGTTACTAATAAAACTAAAACGTGAAATTTTTTTCATGGAAAATTGTATAAAATTAAAGAAACTGGTTCATCTTAAACAAGGGTGGATTTAAAAAATGGGAGCGAAAATCAAGTGGATATTCTTAACTTTCTGCATTCCTATCAAATAAATATTGACCTCGCATTAGAGGCAAAAGATTTAATTCGGGGCGCCACCGGTCGAGAAGTTCCTGGTGTAAGCGAAGAAAAGAAAAGCTTTCCTCATGGAACCGTGACAGTTATTAAGATCTTGGACAAGCAGGCTGAATCAAT
>DAOURU010000268.1 GCA_030627585.1 Bacillota bacterium | reverse complement strand
TATAATCCGGCGCGTGACGCCGCAGTGCACCGTAAGAAAATCCACTCCCTCTGCCGCATGTTCGGCGATGACCTGAAAAATTTCATCACCTTTCATTTCTACAACGGCCCCGTACTTCGAGCGGGCGCGGACGGCCGCTTCGTAGACAGGAACCGTCCCCACCGGTACCGGAGACCTGGCAACAATTTGCCGGCGGCAGGTCCCAATGTCGCCGCCCGTACTTAAATCCATCACCGTATCGCTTCCCGCCGCAAGGGCCACTTCCAGTTTTTCTATTTCATTTTCCCAATCCGGAAAAACCGGTGAAGTTCCTATGTTGGCGTTTACCTTCGTCCGCAAACCCTTTCCGATGCCGCACGGTTTCAGTTCCTGGTGTTCACGATTATTAGGAATCACCACCAGGCCCCGTGCCACTAAATCCCGAAGGGTTTCCGGGGAAACTCCTTCTGCAGCAGCCACTTCCTGCATTACAGGGGTTATCTCCCCGCGTCGTGCCTTTTCTAATTGTGTCATACTTTCTCCTCCCCGCATTTAAGTTTTCGCGTCTTGAGATTTAAAAGCGTAAAATACGTCAAAGAATGCCTGCACCGCTTTTTTGGGATCAGGCGCCCCGAGAAAGGAAGAAATCACAGCAACACCTGCAGCCCCTGCCTGAAGAAGCGGCAGGGTATTCCCAGGTGTAATCCCTCCAATCGCAAAAACAGGAACCGGCACCCGCGCCGCAATTTTCTCCACTAAAGCGGGACCGCAGGGGGGCACGCCGCAATCCTTGCTTTCTGTAGGATAAACAGGGCCCAGCCCCAGGTAATCAGCGCCTGCTGCTGCCGCTGCTTCGGCTTCAGCCAAATTATCCACGGAAACGCCGATGATCTTCCCCGGCCCTAAAACAACCCGCGCTGCCTGAGGCGAAAGATCCTCCTGGCCGAGGTGAACCCCATCCGCCCCGGCAGCAGCCGCCACATCGACACGGTCGTTGACGATGAGAAAGGCACCGTGGGCCCGGCAGACCTCCCGCATCTCCCGGGCGATCCGGACCAGTTGCCGGGTTTCCCCCTCCTTCTCCCGCAATTGAACGAACCGCACTCCTTCTTGAGCGGCCGCTTGCGCGAGGTCGGCGTAACCTCTTCTCCCCCGCAGGGGCCCCCCGATAATTACATAAAGAGCAGGAAAAGGGCCCAGTTCCGGGCTGATTCCCCAGTTTCGGAAAGCGGCGGCGCGAATTTCTAAAACCGCCGGATCGTCCCAGGCCGCAGGAAAAAATGCTGCCATGTGATTCAAAGGCCCGCTTCCCCCGCCCACCGGGTAAGCATATTGAAGCCCTACAGCGACATATTTCTTTGCCAGGAGAAGGGCCTGCTGGGGAGAAGCGCCCCGGGCTAAGAAAGCGGCAAGAGCTGCAGAAAAGGTGCACCCCGTCCCGTGGGTGTGAGAGGTTTTAAAAAAGCGGCCTTCAACCTCCCGAAAGTCCTTCCCGTCAAAGTAAAGATCAAGAGAGTTTTTGTCGCGCCGGATCCCTGTGATAATTACATGCTCCGGCCCCAGTTCGTGAAGGGCGCGGGCTGCATCGTAAAGATCTTTTTCCTCCTGAATGGGAAACCCGCAGAGAGCAGCAGCCTCAGCCACATTTGGAGTAACAAAGGCCGCCAGAGGGAGCAGCTTTTCTCGGATTGCCTTTTCGCCGTCAGGAGTAAGAAGCCGATCGCCGCTGGTGGCGACCATGACCGGATCAACCACCAGGTAAGGCACGCGGGAAGATTTCAGCCGCTCCGCCACAACGTTAATAATCTCCGCATCATACAGCATCCCCGTCTTCACGGCATCGGCTCCAATATCGCCCAGGACGCTGTTCAACTGCTGCAACACAAAATCCGGAGCGAGTCCGGAAATGCCCTGCACACCTAAAGTGTTCTGGGCCGTGACGGCAGTTATCACACTGCTTCCATAGACGCCAAGCGCCGCAAAGGTTTTTAAATCAGCCTGAATCCCTGCGCCTCCTCCGGAGTCGGACCCTGCAATTGTTAACACTTTTCTGATCTTGCCGGGGTCTTCCTGCTTTCTTTCTTGCTCCACCTGTTAAGTCGCCTCCTTAAATTTCGTGCCACCTCTGATCCCGCCTCCCCACATACCGCCCCCGATGCTCAGGCGGCCTTCAAAAATCACCGTTTTACAACCGGCCCGCGCCAGATAAAAAGCCTCCGGTACGATTTACACGAAAAAATTTACACGAAAAAACAAAAGCACTCCGCCAAAGGGAGTGCAGAAAAAATACTTTCTCTTTTCC
>DAOURU010000068.1 GCA_030627585.1 Bacillota bacterium | reverse complement strand
TGTTATGATTTGCGCTTTCCGGAGGCTGCTCGCGCCTTAGCCAAAGCCGGGGCACGGGTGATTTTTGTTCCTGCTGGTTTCCCTGATGTTCGCATTGACCAATGGGAACTTCTCTTAAGGGCGCGCGCGGTCGAAAATCAGATTTTTGTCGCTGGAATTAATAAAGTCGGAAGGGACGGCCATCATTTTTTTCCGGGAAAGTCTCTTGTAGTTGCTCCTGACGGCCAAATTCTCGCTGCAGGAGCGGACGAGGAGAGCGTTCTTCTATGTAATTTGGACTTTGACTTGATCAAGCAGGTTCAAACTACAATTCCTTGTTGGCAGGATCTTTCCCCTTGGGCCTATCAACTGCCAGAAGAGGATAGGGGGAGTTTGCTGTGAAATATCCTGTTATGTATCGCGCGCATTACGATCTGCCCGCTCCGCGCGTCGAAAATGTCCGGGAAGAAGCAAAAAAGGCTTTTGAAAAAGCAAGATTTTGGGAAGAGACAAAAAAGGGGGCTCGTATTGCGGTTACAGCCGGGAGCCGCGGGATTTCAGATATTCTCCCGATCTTAACGACGGTTCTTGAGATGTTAAAAGAAAACGGCTTCCAACCTTATCTCGTACCGGCGATGGGGTCCCACGGAGGAGGCAGTCCGGAGGGTCAAAAAAAGGTCTTAGCCGGACTTGGAATTACCGAGGAAAAAATGGGAGTACCCATTGAGGCTACGGGGGAAGCAGCAACAATTGGAGAAGCGGCTCCCGAAATTCCTGTTTTTTTTAATAAAGCCGCCCTGGGAAGCGACGGAATTATTGTCGTAAATCGGGTTAAACCCCATACTTCGTTTCGGGGGCCCGTGGAAAGCGGCTTAATGAAAATGCTTGCCGTTGGCCTGGGAAATCCCCAGGGTGCAGCTATTCTCCACAGATTCGGCCCCGGGGGGTTAAGAAAGTATATCCCGCAGGTGGCGGATTTTATTCTTGCAAATATTCCTGTTTTATATGGCCTCGCAATAATTGAAAACGCGCGGGACCAAACCGCCTGCATCGAAGGAGTGGAACCGGAAGAATTTTTTAAGAAAGAACAACAATTGCTAAATAAGGCGCGTTCTTTGATGCCCCGGCTCCCTTTTCAGGAACTTGACCTGCTGATCATCAGAGAAATGGGAAAGTGTTTTAGCGGGACAGGTATGGATACCAATTTAATCGGGCGCCTGCGAATTCAAGGAGAATCGGAACCTGAAGCACCCCGGATTAAAAGAATTGCCGTTCTGGATCTGGCAGACCGTTCGGAAGGCAATGCTACAGGGATCGGTCTTGCAGATTTCACTACAGATCGCCTTCTTGCCAAAGTTGATTGGAGGGTTACATATTTGAATGTCCTTAGTACAACCTTTGTCCAGCGGGCAATGGTCCCGCTGCACTTTCCTACCGATATGGAAGCTATTCAAATGGCGCTCCGGAGTTTGGGAACAGAAAATCCAGAAAGGGCGCGCGTCCTGATCATTCAAAACACTTTAGAATTAAATGAGGTTGAGTTTTCCGCGGCTCTCTTCCAGGAAGCAAAAGCAAATCCCTTCCTGACAATTACAGGCGAAGGAAGAGAAATGACATTTTCCAACGGAAAACTTGTTTCTTAAAAATGTTCGAGGTCGACGGGGAGGTTCTGGAGAATGCTTTCTTCTTCTTTAATTAATGAGATTCAAAAGATTTTAGGTAAAGAAAATGTTTTCACTACCCTTGAGGAAAGATTATGTTATGGTTACGACAGCACGCCGGAGGCTTTTCTTCCTGATCTTGTAATCCGCCCCACGTGTACCGAACAAATTCAAAAAATTCTAAAATTAGCGAACCTTCATTTATTTCCGGTAATCCCTCGGGGTGCAGGAACGGGGCTGAGCGGTGGTTCGCTGCCGGTTAAAGGCGGCGTGATATTAGACTTAAACAGAATGGACCGGATTTTAGAAATAGATGAAGAAAATCTGGTTGCGACGGTCGAACCCGGAGTTATTACCGCCCACCTCCAGGAAGAAGTAGAAAAACGCGGGCTTTTTTACCCACCTGACCCGGCCAGTTTAAAGACATCCACGATTGGAGGGAATGTAGCGGAGTGTGCAGGAGGCCCCCGGGCTTTTAAATATGGAGTTACCAGGGATTACGTACTGGGCCTGGAGATAGTAACTCCAAAAGGTGAAATTCTGCAAACGGGCGGCAAAACAGTAAAAAGTGTTACCGGTTACGATTTAACTCGGCTGTATACGGGCTCAGAGGGTACTTTAGGAATCATTACTAAGATTATCTTGCGTTTAATTCCCAAACCCGAAGCAAAAAAAACGATGATGATAGTTTACGAGCGGCTTGACGACGCAGCCAAAACCGTTACACTTATTATTAAACAGGGAATTATTCCCGTAACTCTGGAATTGATGGATGACATTACAATGCGCTGTGTAGAAAACTATCTTCAACTCGGGCTTCCTTTAGATGCCGAGGCCGTTCTCATTATTGAGGTTGACGGGCCCATTGATTTAGTTGAAAAACAGATAAATCAGGTTGGAGAACTCAGCCGGGCTAATGGAGCCCGAGAGGTTAAAATTGCTAAAAACGAGAAAGAAAGGGAAGAAATTTGGGCAGCCCGAAGGGCTGTTTCTGCTGCAGTTGTGCAAATTAAACCCACGAAAATCAGCGAAGATATTGCTGTTCCCCGGAGTCAAATCCCTGTAATGGTGAGAAGGTTAAAAGAAATCGCCTTCCGCTATCAATTAAACTTAGCTATTTTTGGGCATGCTGGTGACGGAAATTTACACCCCAATATTCTTTGTGACAAGAACGATTCTGAAGAAATGGAGCGGGTCGAAAAGGCGATAGGGGAACTGTTTCAAGCCGCAGTAGAATTAGGTGGAACTTTATCCGGTGAACACGGAATTGGAACCATGAAAGCGCCCTACCTTAAACTGGAAACAGGAGAGGTGGGGTTTGAGGTAATGCGTGCTATCAAGAAAGCACTAGACCCCAACAACATACTTAATCCGGGTAAAATCTTTGGGAGTGGATAAAATGAATAACCTTGCAAAAACCACCGCTTATCTCAATCGGTGCAGTAAATGCGGCAGCTGTCAAGCCGTCTGTCCTCTTTATGGAGAAACGAAGACCGAACCCTATGTCGCAAGAGGCAAACTTTTTTTGTTAAAAAGTCACCTTGAGGGGAAGCTCCCGCTTTCTTCTAAAATGAAAGAAATTATGAGTTTATGTCTTTTGTGTAAAGCTTGTGTCGAGCAGTGTCCTAACAGCATACCTGTAGACCGGATGATCCTGGCGGCGCGCCAGGAAATCGCGCGGGAAAAGAGCATTTCTTTTGTGAAAAAAAATATTTTTCAACACCTGCTTAAAAATAACGGGAGGCTTACTCTGGCTGCCCAACTGGGGTACTTTTACCAGAGGGCCGGACTCCAATGGCTGGTACGGAAAAGCCGTATTTTAGAAGTTTTTAGAGGAGAGCTTGCTCAAAAAGAACATCTTTTGCCTAAAATGGCGAAACACCCGTTCCGAAAGCAGGTTCCCCGCCTTTTTACATGTTCTCGACCCAAGCTCCGGGTTGCTTATTATACAGGTTGCCTTACCAACTTTGTCTATCATGCTACCGGTTATGCGGTAATTAATGTCCTCCGCAACCACGAATTGGAAGTGCTCATTCCTGAACAGTGGTGTTGCGGAATTCCCGCCCTGGCCGGCGGTGATGAAAAGACCGCAATTGAATTGGCCCGAAAAAACATCGATGTATTCCAGAAAGCGGGGGTAGATGTCGTAATCACCGATTGCGCCTCTTGCGGAAGTATGTTAAAAGAATATGCCGATCTTGTAGAAACACCTGAAGCAAGAGCTTTTGCCGCTAAGGTCTTAGATTTTAGCCAATTCTTAAGTGAAGCTGTTTCTTTTCATGCGGGAGAAAACGAAATTCCAGGCCTTGTAACTTACCATGATCCCTGCCACCTTAAGAGGGGTCAGGGAGTATCCGGGGCCCCCCGGAAGCTGATCAAGATGGTACCGGGTCTCGCGTTTAAGGAAATGAAGGAGTCTGATCGGTGCTGCGGCGCGGCTGGCTCCTTCAACCTGACTTATCATAATTTAGCAACTAAAATTGGCCGTCGAAAAGTGCAAAACATCCAGCAAACTTGTGCAGATCTCGTGATTACAGGTTGTCCTTCGTGCATAATGCAACTTCGCCATGTTCTTGAACTAGAAAAATCACCCGTTCGGGTTCTCCATTTAGCCGAACTGCTGAGCATGACTTACCCTTCACGCAAGGCAAACAAGGAAAGAGGGGCAAACAAGACAAAATCAAGGAGGGGGCGTTGTTGATGCAGTACCTCGAAACCTTTCTTGAAGCACAGAGAGAGTTTGCACAACATGATCTCAAGGAAATGGCAGAATTAAGCGGCAGCAAATATGATGTTCAGGGAAACACAATCAGGCTTCCCTACCTAAATAAATATTACAAAGTTTCTTATCCAGATGGGAATGTCGTAGCCGAGGAAGGACCGACTAATCTTAGTTTAGAGGAAAGGGCTCTTATTCTTCAGTACCTCAGTCAAGCTCCAGGAGACTCCTTAACCAACCGTTGGATTTCCTATTCCGAACTGCCCAACGGAATGTACCACGACCGTCCCTTTAAAGTCGAGGCTGTAGAACCTCTTGCTGAATGTTTTGGTGGCCAACCCGGAAAATTGCTTGAAGCTGCCCAAACCTTGGGTGGCAAAGAACTGAAAATTGGAGATCTTGGGGTTCTAATTCCAGTTTTCCCGCGTCTTTTAGTTGCAATTATCTTATGGGTGGGAGACGAAGAATTTCCCGCAAGGGCGAATATGGTTTTCGATGCTGTAGCCCCTAAATACTTATCGACGGCTGCTTTATATGTGTTGGGTTTAATTATTACAAGACACTTGAAAAAAGCTGCTGCTTGAGAGCATAAAAACCCCTTCCCTTTTTCATAATAAAAATAAAAGAAAACAAGGGAGGGCTTACATTGTACGATTTACACTCTGCGTTCTCTATTTCACCGATTCCAAAAAAGGTTGGAGACAAAGTAAAAATCAGGTACCATGGCATGCTGGCCCAAGCTGGTGCAGATCAAATCTGGCTTCATACAGGCTCCGGAATCGGGCCGTGGGAAAATATCTATAATTACAAGATGAGCAAGGAAGGGGATGAGTGGGAACAAACCATAGAGATTACGAAAGCTGACCAGTTTAACTTTTGCTTCAAAGATAGCGCCAATAACTGGGATAATAATAATGGTCTTAACTGGAGCTATCGAATCGGACGTTAATTTGCGTAGTAGAAAAAAGAGGCAGGAGGGAACTCTCTCCCCTCTTTTTTATGACTAAAACTTGAAACAAATCTCGCCCAAGAAAAGGATTGCATTTTGCTGACCAGTTTAATGCAAGGATTTTTTATAATCATCAGGACTGATTAATCCCAAAATGCGCCTTAGTTCTTCCTGCTGTTCTTCATTTACCAGTTCTTCTACAGCAAGGGTATACCCGGCAACCTTTTCGGAGATAAATAATTTCGCTCCCGTTCGTAAAGCCAGGGCAATTGCGTCACTAGGTCGAGAGTCGACAATTACCTCTCCCGACATGGTTTGTAAATGCACTTCTGCATAATAGGTGCCATCGCGGATATCGTTGATGATGACACGACGAACGGATGCACCTAAATGTTCACAAACTGATTTCATCAGATCGTGTGTCATGGGACGAGGTGCCAGCACGCCCTGGATGGCCATGGCTATTGCCTGGGCCTCAAAAGGTCCTACCCAGATAGGGAGGACGCGCTCCTTGGCTTGGTCTACAAGCAGAACAACGGGACTTAAAGAAAGGTCAAAGGCAATCTCTTTTACCTGAACAGGAATCATGAAAGATACCTCCTTCCACTCAGAATATTTTAAAATTAACCTTACCAGAGAGGGCGGTCAAAACAACGATATTGAATCGCTTCTGCTACGTGCAGCATTTCTATTTGCTCTGATCCTGCTAAATCCGCAATTGTTTGGGCAACTTTTAATACCCGATCATAGGCCCGCATACTGAGGTTTAACTTCCGAAAAATCTTAGTAAGCAACTGCCGGGAATCCCTTTTCAATTGACAAAAAATTTTAATTTGGCGATTTTGCAATTCTGAATTATAAGAAATTCCTTCGTTTTGAAAACGTGCTTGCTGTCTCTCACGAGCCTTAAGAACTCTTTCTCTAATTACAGATGACGCTTCTTCTTCTGTATTCTCCTCAAGATCCTTAAGCTCTAAACGAGGAACTTCAACCTGGAGATCAATCCGATCTAAAAGAGGGCCGGAGATACGGTTGCGGTAGCGTTGGGCCTGATAAGGGGTACACGTACACTCCTTATTCGGGTCTCCTAAAAAGCCGCAAGGGCAAGG
>DAOURU010000283.1 GCA_030627585.1 Bacillota bacterium | reverse complement strand
CTGATATCGGCGTCAATGCGCTCGGGGAGCTGGGCCGGGAGACACGATACTGTAACCTCCCGGAGCATGTGCTGGAGTATTCCTCCCTGTTTGACACCGGGTGCCTCCCCTACCAGATGAACGGGAATTGCGGTTTGAATCTCTTCTGTCAGCAAAATCTGGTAGAAATCAATGTGCAGTAATTCACGCCGTAAAGGATCGTACTGGACCTCCCGGATCATGACAAGGTAAGACTTTGGTGCTTCTTCCTCACCGTTGGAAAGCTCAAGGTTAATTAAAGTCCCGCCGCTACTGTGGTGGGCGAGAATATTGCTCATGGCCTGGGCAGACACCTGGACAAGAAAATTTCCCGCCTCCTTTCCGTAAACAACCGCCGGCAGCATTTTCTGGCGGCGCAACGTTTTCAAGCTTCCTTTCGTTCCGCGCGGCCTGGGTTGGGCGCGCAGGGTAACAGTTTCCATCAATTAACCCCTCTTTTCTTAAATTATTTCCGTAAACCCGGCCGTAAATCAGGTGCAGCCAAAACCTCTTACCTAGTTTAGCGCTACTTCCGGGTAAAAATCAAGCTCAAACTCGCGAGAAACCCTCTTGAAATCAAACTTCAGGAGGGAACCTGAGGCATACCTCAAAGCCCGGACCAATATATTAAACAAACAGCAACCCTTTTCATTTCTGAGTTTCATCCGAAGCAAGATTACAAGATTAACGGAAGCTCGATCTTGAGAAATCTAAGGAGGCGATAAAATGCGGAAGGGACGACAGTTTCTTTCCCTCCCCGTCGTGAGTCTGGAAGAAGGGAAAAAAATCGGGCGCATCCGGGGGCTTGTCATTAATCCGCAAACTGCAGAGGTGGCTGCGCTCCTTGTCCAGCAGAGCGGTCTGTTCTCCGAGCAAAAAGTGATCCCTTATCCCCGCGTGGTCAGCGTTGGGAATAACGCCCTCACAATCCAGAAGGGTGCCAGCGCGGAAAGACTCACGAGTCTTCCCCAAATCTTGAATCTGGTTAAGGAACGGGTTCAACTGCGGGGCGCGCGCGTAATCACCGAGGGAGGAACCGCCCTCGGTTATGTGGAGGAATTCTTTGTCGATCCGGATACAGGAAAAATTACGGCCTTTGAAGTAAGCAGACGCTTTGGAGAAGCGCTCCTGAAAGGAAGGACCGTCCTCCCTGCCCAGGAGGTGCGCACAATCGGCAAAGACATCCTGGTGGTGCGCAAGGGAGCCGAGGCAGCGCTTGAGCGCAGCGAAGGAAAACTGACAGAAACCGTGAAAAGCCTGAAAGAGAACACGGCTCGCCTCGTTCAGAAGGCGCGGCAGTTGCGAACTCCCCCTCTTGAAGGAGAAGCAGGTTCCCCCCAGGGCTGTGATGCACCGGAAGAACAGAAGGGAGTGCAAGAAACCCCGCCGGAACCAGAGACAAAAGCCGAGGCCCCGGAAAACCGGGAAACGCCGGAACAGTTAAAATAAAAGGGGCTTAATCAAAAAGCTTGCTCACAGAAAGATCTTCATGGATTCTGATGATGGCCTCACCTAAAAGAGGGGCCACGGAAAGCACCTTTAATTTTGGAAAAAACTTATCCGGAGGCACCGGAATTGTATTGGTGACCACAACCTCTTTTAAAGGAGAGGCCCCAAGGCGTTCCCGTGCCGGCCCTGAAAAAACAGGGTGGGTGCAGCAGGCGTAAACATCCTGCGCTCCGTGCTGCAAAAGCGCCTCCACAGCCTGTGTAATCGTTCCGGCGGTATCAATGATATCGTCAATGAGAATGGCTGTTTTCCTCTCCACCTCGCCGATGATATGGAGCACCTCTGAAACGTTCGGCTTCGGTCTGCGCTTATCAATAATTGCAATTGAAGCCCCAAGGCGGGCGGCTAAATCCCGGGCGCGGGTCACCCCCCCGACGTCCGGAGCAACAACAACAACATCTGTTAGTTCGATGCTGAGAAAATATTCGGCGAGAATCGGGACCCCGGGCAGGTGATCGACCGGAATATCAAAAAATCCCTGAATCTGCCCGGCATGGAGATCCATGGTCACCACTCTCCCCGCCCCCGCTGCCGTAATCAGGTTGGCCAGGAGTTTCGCGGTAATGGGGTCGCGGGCCTTCAGCTTCCGATCCTGCCGGGCGTAACCGTAATAAGGGAGGACGGCGCAAATGCG
>DAOURU010000176.1 GCA_030627585.1 Bacillota bacterium | reverse complement strand
TGGTCCATCACTGCCTTGGTTACGAAGGTTTTCTTGGTTCCCTACGTGATTATTAAAGCCCTTGAGAAGGTGGGGGACCCGGGAGAGCCGGGGGCGCTGTTGAGTCCTGCCTCCTCTCTCCTGTTTGCTGCGCTGTTTATCGGTCTGGCGTTCCTGATCGTAGTACCTTTCCAGATGCAGGCCATTCTCAAGCTAAAAATGGTGCTTGCGGTCTCCATTGCTCACTTCCTGCTGGGCCTGCTCTGCATCTTGACCCGCAGGAACGCCCTGAAGCAGATCCTGGGCTACTGTTTAATGGAAAACGGGTCCCATTTAACGCTGGCCTGTATGGCCTATAACGCCCCGGAAACCGTGGAAATTGGGATTCTTACCGACGCCATTTTCGCCGTCGTCATCATGAGCTTGATCGCCGTCTACTTGTTCAGGGTTTTAGGTACGCTTGATACCGATAAGCTTACTTCACTAAAAGGGTAGGTGATGCAGGTGAGCGGAAATCTTTTAGTTTGGCTGCTGGCAGTTCCTTTTGTCGCTGCCCTCCTTGCCTTCTGGGCAAGAACGCTGGGCGACGGCACCCGCAGGGTCCTCGAGACCGTGCATGTGATCGGAATCACCCTGTTGCTGATCCTGTCCCTCTGGCTTGTCAAGCTGGTGCTTTTAAATGGGAGTTTACTGGCGCTTTCCGCGTGGTTTTACGCTGATAAACTTGCAGCCGTCTTCGTACTCGTCATTGGTCTGATGGGATTCCTGAACGGTCTCTATTCCATCGGCTACATGCGGCATGATCTGGTAACAGGTGAAGTGGACAGAAAGGGCTTAAGCACATACTACGGGTTTTTCCACCTTTTTCTCTTCACCATGATCTTTACGGTGCTCTCCAACAACATCGCCTTAATGTGGGTCGGTGTTGAGGCAACCACCCTGGGTTCGGCATTCCTGGTCGGGCTCTACGGCCACAAGTCCTCCCTGGAGGCTGCCTGGAAGTACGTTTTAATCTGCAGCGTCGGCGTGGCCTTTGCCCTCTTCGGTACGATTCTGGTTTACTCTAACTCCTTCAACGTTCTCCAGAACGCCCACAATTCCATGCTCTGGACCGAGATCGTGAAGCACGCCCAGCTGCTGGATCCGATGGTGATGAAGCTGGCCTTTGTCTTCATCCTCATCGGTTTCGGAACAAAGGCGGGGCTTTTCCCGATGTATGCCTGGTTGCCGGACGCCCACAGCGAGGCTCCCAGCCCGGTGAGTTCCCTGCTTTCCGGAGTTCTCTTGAAGTGCGCCCTGTTCGCCATCATCCGGTATTACATCGTTGCAGGGAAAGCAATCGGAGGCGCCTATCCCGGCACGCTGCTCCTGGTCTTCGGCATCCTCTCCGTGGCTTTTGCGGCCTTCTTCATCTTCAGCCAGCGGGACATCAAACGGATGCTCGCTTACAGTAGCGTGGAACACGTTGGGATTATTGCCACTGGTCTCGGTCTGGGCGGGCCCCTGGGCATCTTTGCCGCCCTCCTTCACACCATTAACCACAGCATCGCCAAGTCCCTCATGTTTTGCACCTCCGGAAACATTTTAATCAAATACGGCACCAGGGACCTGGACACCATCAAAGGGATGCTGAAGGTGGCTCCTTTTACCGCCTTCTTGCTGGGGAGCGGCGCCCTGGCACTCGCCGGATCTCCACCTTTTAACGTCTTCGTCAGCGAATTGTTGACCGTTACGGCCGGATTGAACGGCGGGTATCTCTGGTTGATGATCGTATTTCTCCTCTTCCTGCTGGTGGTTTTTGCAGCTTTCCTCCGCTTGATTGGTGAGGCGGTATTCGGTTCACCTCCTGAAAATGTAACCCGAGGCGATGTCAACTACCTGACCATACTCCCCATTTTCCTTCTCTTCATCCTCATGTTCGGACTGGGCGTCTATATCCCCTCGCCTCTTTCGGACCTGCTCAAAGGTGCAGCCGATATTGTCCGGGCCGGACTCTAGGCTTTGGGAAGAGGTTAATTTCTATGAGGGATTCTGGAGGTGAGATTTAGCATGGTTTGGTATGCGCTGGGAAGCATCTTGATTCCGGCAATAGGAAGCCTGCTCGTCCTTCTGTTGCCGGAGCGGCAAACAAAAAAAGTTGGCCAGCTCTTTTCTTTCCTGGCTTTCGTCTGCGGTTTGTCTCTGTTGTTCGGTTTTGCGGCCGACCGGACCGGTTTTGCCCGGGATCTGGTTACCATAAGTGGGATCAACTTCTACGGGATAACCATCGATGCCCTCAGTGTTCTGGCTAACTTTATCGTGGTTTTTATCGGCTGGCTGATCTGCACCTACTCGGTCGGATACATGAGCCCTGAGAACAGGGAGCATCCGATTAAAGAAGGGGTCCCCAGGTTCTATGCCTTCATGCTCCTCTTTATCGGTTCCATGTCCGGCGTGGTTTTCTCCTCCACGCTGCTCGGCCTCCTGTTCTTCTTCGAAATGACCGGTCTCTGCTCCTGGGGATTGATTGGATTCTACGGGGATCAAAAATCCCGAAAGTCGGCACTTCTGGCGATTGTCCTCACCCACGCCACCGCCCTCGGGCTCTATGTGGCTACTGCCTATCTCTATGTAAATACCGGAAGCTTCTCTGTAACTGCCCTCAATGAGCTTACGGAGACCGGAAAGCTCGTCGCCTTTATCGGGATCCTGATCGCCTGTTGGGGTAAATCCGCCCAGTTCCCCTTCCAGTCCTGGCTCCCCGAGGCGATGGTGGCCCCGACCCCGGTGAGCGCCTATTTGCATGCCGCTTCGATGGTAAAGGTTGGGGTTTACATCTTTGCCCGCACCGTCCTGGCAACGGGAGCGGTGCCCCAGGTGATCGGCCTGATCGGGGCAATCATGGCGGTAATCACCATGATTTACGGTTTTGTCATGTACTTCCCGCAGCAAGATATGAAGCGGCTGCTCGCCTACTCCACCATCACCCAACTCTCTTACATTTTCCTGGCGATTTCCATTTCCATCTACGGCTCAAAGATGGCCTTTAACGGGGCGGTCGCCCATATCTTCAACCACGCCTTTGCCAAGGGCCTGTTCTTCTTGATTGCAGGGGCGCTGGCCTATACAGCTGGCACCCGCCTGCTTCCCCTGCTGAAGGGGATCCTGTCTAAGATGCCGGTGGTTGGTTTAGGGTTTATCGCTGCTGCCGCTGCCATTACAGGTGTTCCTCCCTTTAACGGGTTTTTCAGCAAATTTATGATCTTCGTTGGTGGTTTTGAGATTGGCAAGGTTTACCCGCTGATCCTCGTTCTGATTATCGTCATGGTGCTCGAATCGGTCGGAAGCTTCATCTGGTTCCTCAAATGGCTGGGAGCCAGCGTCTTGGGCGCCCCCTCAGAAGCGGTTGCGGGGGCGTCACAAGTGCCCTTTGCCATCTCATCAGTCCTGGTCATTCTCATGGTCATGACGCTGATTTCCCAGTACGTTGTCTTGTTCCTGTTAAGTTAGCGGGAGAAGGAGGTTGACGCGAGATGCAACGTGAAGTGAAACCCAAGCAGAGCGGCAAGGAATGCGTGGAGGCCCTGCGGGCCAAGTTCGGGTCGGCCGTTCTGGAAGAGGAATGGCAGACTCCCGACCAGGTAACTTTAACCGTAGATCTCGACCACCTTCCGGAGGTTGTGGAAGAGGCCTATTACCGGCAGGGCGGCTGGCTCTCCAGCGTTGTGGGCAATGATG
>DAOURU010000266.1 GCA_030627585.1 Bacillota bacterium | reverse complement strand
GAGCGCGGCTGCTCCGTTATACCGCGGAAAAAGGGGAGGCGGACGGCGAAGCCGCTCCGGGCGGAAAAGGAGCTTTCAGCCGCGCCTTCCTGCGGCAGGGGGGGCGGCTTTTTGCCCCATTAAAGTTTACTGAACGGATAGAGGTAAAGCTGGCGCGCGCAAACCTGCCGCTGCGCGGAGAAGAGCTCCTTTTTCTTGATTTCCTCTTGGGAACGGGAGTTCCTTTAGTTCTCTGGCTTCTTACAAACCACGCCGCGCTGGCAATTTTAGGCGGGCTGTTTTCCCTCCTTGGCCCCTGGTTTTACCTGGAGCGCCTGCAGCAGAAGCGGCTGCATCTTCTCAACAACCAACTGGCCGATGCCCTTGTCGTAATGACAAATTCCCTGCGGGCGGGTTACAGCTTTCTGCAGGCGCTGGAAATGGTGGCGAAGGAAATGCCTCCCCCGCTTGCGGATGAATTCAGCCGGACTTTGCGGGAAATGCAGTTGGGAACGGCCACCGAGGCTGCCCTCAGTAATTTGTCCCGGCGGGTGGGAAGTGAAGACCTGGACCTGATCATCGTGGCGCTCTTAATCCAGCGCCAGATCGGGGGGAATTTAGCCGAAATCCTGGATAACATTGCCGAAACCATCCGGGAGCGCGTCCGCATCAAAGGGGAAATTAAAACCCTGACCGCCCAGGGAAGGATTTCCGGGTTGATCATCGGTCTTTTGCCGCTGGTGCTGCTGGCCCTTCTATTTGTCATCAACCCGGTTTATATCGGACTGCTTTTTACCGAACCGATTGGCCTCATGCTCTTGGGAGGGGCGGCATTTGGTGAAATTCTGGGCGTTCTTCTGATCCGGCGGATTGTAGACATTCGCGTCTAGGTTCGCCCGGGTAAGTTCCGGAGAGCCGCCAGGAGGAGAGATGGGAATGATGAAATTCTTGTTTTACCTTATACTCTGCCTGGGCTTTTGCGGCATTTATCTCGCCCTGATGGGTTTATACGGCCTTGTTTTTCAAAACCGGATCCTTGTCAGGGAGCGCCTCGCCGGGCTCCAGCAGCAAAGAGAGGGCAAAGGTATCCTGCGTGAAGAACTCCGGCGGCCGGTTTGGGAACGGCTCGGGAAGCCGGTTTGGAATAAGCTCGCCCAGATTTTCACGAGGCGCATGAACGCAGAAAAGCGGCTCTACTTCCAGCGCCGGTTGCAGGCGGCAGGCAACCCCGGCGGGCTGGGGCCGGGTGAGTTTCGCCTGCTTCAATATCTCCTTGCCCTCTGCCTGGGCTCCGCCGGGGCAGGGTCGGGGTTGCTGCTCGGTTTGAGCAGATTCGAAACCTTCTTTCTTCTTTTCTCCGGCGTGGTTTTGGGGGTTTTTTCGCCTGAAATTTACCTCGGCTTCCGCATTAAGGGGAGGCGCGCCGGCGTAATGCGCAGCCTTCCCGATGTGCTGGATCTGCTTACGGTGAGCGTCGAAGCAGGTTTGAGTTTCGAGATCGCCCTCGTTAAAGTGACGGAAAGGTTCCGGGGTGTTTTAGCCGAAGAATTCAGGCGCGTCCTGCAGGAGATGAAATTGGGGAAACCCCGGCGCGAGGCTTTAAAGGATATGGCGGATCGGGTTGGAGAGGAGGACCTGATCTCTTTTGTCGGAGCGCTGACGCAGGCCGACCAGTTGGGCGTCAGTATCGGGAATATCCTGCGTTTACAGGCCGAACAAATGCGCCGCAAGCGGCGCCAGCGGGCCCAGGAGCAGGCAATGCAGGCTCCTGTAAAAATGCTCTTTCCCCTTGTTTTCTTAATTCTCCCCGCTCTTTTCGTCGTCCTGCTCGGACCTGCCCTGATTCAGATCATGCGGAGTTTCTGACACAAACCCGCTTTTAAAACGTGGTGCGCCGGGAGGGGCGCCGGTTTTATTTTAAAGGAGTGGTTGCATGGAGATCTATAACATTACCCGCCAGGTTGTCCTGGCGCAGGAAGTTCAGGTCGCCCTCCGCTTCTCGAAACGCTTGAAGGGGTTGCTGGGGGAACGCAGCCTTCCCGTGGGGAAGGGTCTGTTGCTGAAACCCTGCAACGCCGTTCATTCCTGGTTTATGTCCTTTCCGTTCGATGTGGTCTTTTTAGACGAGAACCTGGTGATTGTTTACATCATCGAGGCCCTGCCTCCTTTCCGGTTCAGTCCCGTCATTCGGGAGGCACGCGCGGTCCTGGAACTTCCTGCGGGAATTGTACGTTGGAGCGAAAGCCGGGTCGGGGACCGCCTTTCCCTGCGCGCCCGCTTCTCCTGACGAAAAAGCGAAAAAGGGG
>DAOURU010000056.1 GCA_030627585.1 Bacillota bacterium | reverse complement strand
TAGGTGCCGCCGTCCCCCCCGACGGCAATCAGGTCGATCTCCTGGTCTGCCAGCCTGCCTCTTTTCTTCAGGGCGAGGATCGCCCCTTCCACGCCCGAAGCGACGGCGGCTGCGTTTTCGAAGGCAGAGTGGTAGTAAGGGATGCGCCACGAGGAGTAGGGGATGATTGCTGTTGTGATGTAGAGGCAGCCGGTGGCGTTGAGGATAACCGGGCGGTGGGGTGCAGCCAGCAGGACCTGCCTGACGATAATCGGGGCGGCGCACCCGGCGCAGGTGCGCGTGCCGCCGGTGATTCTTGCTTCTCTCTTGCTCAGTTCTTTTAAAGTGGCCATCTATTGCCACCCCCTCAGATCTAGGTAGTTGAGAATTCTGCCAATCCGCCCGGTTTCCGCGATTTGCTGCAGGTGGTTGTAAATCCTGGTGATGCTCTTGGGCGGGACATCCCGGCCGCCCAGGCCGGCGACGTAGCTGATCAGGCTGGCCTTTACGCCTTGATGGTACAAGGCCCCGAGCACGTCGGAGAAGAGGGCGGGCCCCGGCGCACCCGGCGAGATCGCCTTTTCCAGGACGGCCGCTGCTTTTACGTTTTTCAGGGCGGCTGCGACGGCTTCGATGGGGAAGGGGCGGAAGAGTTTAATCTTGAGCGATCCGGCTTTAACCCCTTCTTCCCGGAACCTGTCGACGACAAACTTCGTGGTCCCGGCCAGCGAGCCCAGGGTGACGACCGCCAATTCCGCATCATCCATCCGGTAAGCCTCGACAACGCCGTAACTCCGGGCGAACTTTGCCCCGAACTCCTGGTCGACTGCCACGACCCTTTCCAGGGCGCGGTCAAGAGCGTAAGACTGGGCAAACCTGTGCTCAAAGTAGTACTCGGGCATGGCGGCCGCGCCCAGGGTAATGGGTTTGTCGAAGTCGAGGAGATTGGTGCGCGGCCTGAATGCCCCGATGAAGTCTTTGACCTCGGCATCGGACAGGAGCTCAAGGCGCTCCATGCTGTGACTTAAAATGAATCCGTCCAGGCAGACCATGACCGGCAGCTGGACCTCGGGGTGTTCGGCAATCCGGATCCCTTGAATTGTGGTGTCGTAAACCTCCTGGACGTTCTCGCAGTAGAGCTGAATCCAGCCAGCATCCCGCGAGCCGAAGGTATCGCTCTGGTCGTTGTGAATGTTTAAGGGCGCCGAAAGGGCACGGTTGACGTTGATCATGACGATCGGGAGGCGGTTGGCCGCCGCAATGTAGAGCATCTCATGCATGAGGGCGAGGCCCTGGGAAGAGGTGGCGGTCACGGTGCGCGCCCCGGCGGCGGAGGAGCCGCAGCAGGCGCTGATGGCGCTGTGCTCACTCTCCACGCAGATGAATTCTGTGTTCACCAGGCCCCCGGCGACGTACTCCGCAAATTTTTCCACAATTTCCGTCTGCGGGGTAATGGGGTAGGCCGCCACTACATCCGGGTCGATCTGGCGCATCGCCTCGGCGGCAGCCCCGTCACCCGTCAGGCCGACTACTTTTCGCGTTAAGAGCTTCACTTTCTCACTCTCCCTCCTTAAGAGCCCCGGCGCCCTCGGCCATCTTGATGGCACCCTGCGGGCATTCGGTGCTGCAAATTCCGCAGCCTTTGCATAGAGACTCGTCAAATCCGGCCATCTTGCCGTCTTTTACCCGGATTGCGGAGTCGGGGCAGTAGATCCAGCAAAAGAGGCAAGAGGTGCATTTTTCCGGATCGAGGACCGGGTGCTGGCTGCGCCAGCCTCCGGTTTTGAAATCGTCGGAACCCTCTGAAAGAAGCGCCCAACCCAGGGGTATCTCATCCCAAGCGGGGAGCTTCGCTTTATCGAGCTTCCTGATGGAGTCATCTTTCATACTTCCCGGACCTCCTCGTAAGCCCGCCTGATGGCGTTGAGATTTTGCCGGATCAGTTCCGGTTTAAAGCGCTGGGAAAACTGCTCTTCGAACTCTGAAAAGACGCTTTCCAGGCCAATCAATCCCACGGCCTTGACCAGGGCTCCTACCATCGGTGTATTGGGCATCACCCGCCCCAGTTCTTCGCGCGAGATCCGGTCGGCGTCTACTGCGAAGACTCTGCGCTGCGTGCCGTTTTTCAGGTCTTGGGGAATGCCGGCGTGGTTTACGACAGAGGTTCCGCTTGCTTTGAGGTTCTGGGTGACCTTAACAACGCCGAGAAGGCTGGGATCAAGGACGACAACGACATCGGGTTCTTCGATGGCACAATGCAGGTTGATGGGTTCGTTGCTGATGCGGGTGAAGGCTACCACAGGCGCACCCAATCTTTCGGGGCCAAAAAACGGGAAGGCCTGAAAGTAGAGGTTTTCTCTGATGGCTGAAGAAGCCATAAAGCGGGAGGCCAGAACCACCCCCTGGCCGCCGCGGCCATGCCACCTGATCTCAAGCATTTTATTCGACAAAACTTTCCCCTCCTCTCCCACTTTTTGCTTTTTTTATCTTTGGAAACCCCGTAAGAGCTCCCGGAAACCATATTTTACCAGAAAGCACGGGGCATGAACCGGCGCAGCACGCGTACCGGGTGGCCGAGCAGATCGCGATCCCCCACTAAAGGTGCAAGTTCTTCCATCACCGTTGTCGCAACAACCGGAACCCCTAAAATTTGCGCGGCGGCCGCGACAACCCTCGCACCCTCCTGAATAAACTCCACGTCGGTTTCAATTCCCAAATGGGAATTATTAATCAAGCCGTCGAAGCGCCCCAGGGATTTCACGTGTTCAACAATATCGGGCACGGTGGCGGTCACAGGCCGGGCAATGTTGATGACAGCATAAATTTTCAAATCCGGGTCCTCCCAGGCCCCGTCTATCAGATTAAGGACCCGCGCCCCGGAAACGCCATATCCAACATCGAAAATGACATCTCCAAACCGGTGCAGAGCCCAGCACATTTCGGGTTTCAAGATGTTGCCTGCTTCCCCCAGCCCCTCTGTTTCACGCGTTTCCCATGCAAGCACCGCAAGCCCGGCTCCTTCCAGCCCCCGCTTCAGGGGCCTGAGTGTATAAAAGGGCTCGACGAGATCCAGATCCACAAGCGTAACCCTTCTCCCCAAACGATTAAGTTCAAACGCCCGATTTACTGCGTTTTCGCTTTTACCGCTGGCATACTCTCCAACGTAAGCCTCAATCAAACGGACTGGAAGCTGTGGGGAAGACAATTTTTGTCACCTCAAAAGGAACTCCACGCAGGTCTCTTGACAGCCAGGGGTCTTCCGTCAGTAGGCGAGAAAAAAGGAACTTGTCTTTTATTCTTTTGAGTATATATCGAAACTTAAAACTCCGTCAAGCTAAATCCCTAATTTCACAAGCTAAAAACCAAAGAAAACTTTGAGGGCTCCCAGGAGAACGAAGCCGGGGAAACCCAAAACCCCGACGGTGAAGGCGCTGAGCGGGTTGATCCCAAAACTCCACCCCCAGGCATGCGCACAAAGATTAAAAACAAAAAGAAGGATGCCTCCCAGCAGAAAACGCAGGCCAATTCGCAAGCAAAAGCGCATTGGCCCCCACAAAGCCTGTCCCATCAGAAACAACAAAAAAATGACGCAGAGGGCCCCTAGAATCGTCTCTGTCATTCCAAATCCCTCCAACTAGAAACTCAGCCTTTCTGGCGGGCCTTTTTCCAGAGATAAATATACCGCCTTTCAGCAGCCTGCAAGGAATGAATGGCGTAATCCACTAAGTCGGGTTCTGTTGTAAATTCAAAAAGTTTCCGGGCCGCCATCCAATCGCGGTGGGCCTGGGCGAGAACCGCGCGGTCATCGAGATATCTATATTTTTCCTCGTCCTGAAAACATGCGCGCAAGCGGCACAGCCAGTCCGCCATCCGCCTGGACATCACGGCCACCCCCCTCCGGGCAATTTTCTAACTCCTTCTCCTAGTATATGAAAAGAGGGGCAAAAACTTGCTAAATTTCATGCCTGCCGAGAAATGCCCGGCTTAGGGTGGCGGTGTCCGCAAATTCCAAATCTCCTCCCACCGGAAGGCCGTGGGCGATCCTGGTCACTTTTAAACCAAGCGGCCTCAACAGCTGGGCAAGGTAAAGGGCGGTGGCTTCCCCCTCAACGGTGGGGTTCAGGGCGAGAATGATTTCCCGAATTGTTCCCTCTTGAACCCGCGCCAGGAGTTCAGAAATTTTCAGATCCGCGGGGCCGATGCCATCCATCGGGGAAAGAACCCCGTGCAGGACATGATACAGTCCTTTATACTCCCCGGTGCGTTCGAGGGCAATAATGTCCCGCGGCCATTCAACAACACAGAGCATCGCGCGGTCCCGGTTTTCGTCCTGACAGAGCCGGCAGGGATCGACATCCGTCAGATTGCCGCAGGTGGAACAAAAAAAGATTTTTGCCCGGGCTTCGAGAAGCCCCCGGGCAAGCGCCTCAGTTTCCTCTCGGGGGGCATGCAAAAGATATAAGGCAAGACGCTGTGCTGTTTTCGGTCCAATCCCCGGCAGTTTCCTGAAGGCCTCGATTAAAAAAGCCAAAGGTTCCGGATAGAGCAACAAAGCACTCACCCGCGTTCCTTAGAAAAGACCTGGAATTTTTAGGCCCCCGGTGATCTTCTCCATTTCCTGGGTTGCCGTTTCGCGGGCCTTTTTCAGCACCTCGTTCACAGCAGCCAAGACGAGGTCCTCCAAAAGTTCAGGATCCTCGGGGTCAAGTGCCGTCTGGTCGATCTTTACTTGAAGAAGCTCCTGATGGCAGTTTGCTACAACCTGAACTGCACCCCCACCGGCGCTTGCCTCAACGGTTTTATTGCCCAATTCCTCCTGAACCCGCGCCATTTCTGCCTGCATTTTCTGAACCTGCTTCAGCATTTTTTGCATATTCCCAAAACCCACCTAATCACCCTCCGCTTCGGATTGAGTTATAATTTCCCCTCTGAAGAGGGATAACGCCATTCCTACCGGGTCTCCCTCGGAATCTCTTTGCTCTTTTCGCAATCCCGCTTTTCGTTCCCCTCCGGCGGGAGTTCCGGCTCGATCTTTCTCAACCCGCCGGGGCTGCTTTTCCCAACCTGCTTCACTCTGAAGCCCCGATGCTCTGCTCTCCCGCCTGCCTTCAGAAGAGAATTCCAGTTCCAGCACATCTCCCCCGCATTGCCTCACGGCTTCCTGCAAAACCCGGCGGTTTTCTTCCTTCTGGAGCAACTCCTGCGCAAAAGAGGAAGGAGGTGTCACCATTATTTTATTCCCTTCCCGCTTAAATTTACACCCGGCTAAAACCTGGGCCAGCAGGGGCTGCTTTTGAAAGCGGGCGCATAAACTATTCTTGATGGCTTCGGGACCTCCCTGGAAAGCATCACCTGTCTGCTTCTTTCGCTGTTCTGTCTTCTTCTCTTGCTGTTCTTCGCCCCGGTCCGGGGCGGGGCGTTCCCCGTCCTTGCCCGGAGCCGCGCTTCCCCCGCTCCTCTCTGAAGCTGCGGCCCGCGGCTCCTGCGGCAGCTTTGTTTCACCGGCAGGCTCCGGGATCTCCGCCCGCTCCGGCCCGCGGTTCTCGCCTTGCACCGCGCGAGCCTCCGCACGGGAACAAAGCTCCCGCGGCGCGGGAGTTTCCTGCGCGGCGTGAGCCCCCGCCGGGCTCAAGATGTCCTGCGCAGGCAGCAGCCTCGCCCCTGCAAGGCGCAACAAAGCCAATTCCAGGATTAATTCCGGCCTGCTGCTCCCCCTCATTTCTCCCTCGGCAACGGCGAGCCCCCGCATGAAAGCAGCATATCTCCGAACGTCCGCTTCCGGAGTCCCGGAATGAAAGAGGAGCTCCCGTACATGGTCGGTCAGTTGAAGGAGAAGCTGGCGGGGCTCATACCCCTGCGCAAAAAGGGATTCCAGGTGATTTAAGAGGGCGGAAATATCCCCGGAGCCAACTGCAGAAACCAAGGCCTGCAGGACATCTTCCCTTAAGGCGCCGATTAAGGCCTCCACATCCCCCCTTGTAATCCGGCCCCCGGCGAAACTCGCAGCCTGGTCCAGCAGGCCCAGCGCATCCCGCAGCGCTCCTCCTGCCTGTCGGCTTAAAAGGGTTAAGGCCTCCGCGTCAACCTCCCACCCTTTCTCCCGGGCGATCCGGGCCAGGTGGTTTCTGATTGCCTCCCTCCCCAGCCTTCTGAAATCAAAGCGCTGACAGCGGGACGAAATCGTCGGCGGCACCTTATGGACCTCCGTCGTAGCCAGGACGAACACGGCGTGACGCGGAGGCTCTTCCAGGGTTTTGAGAAGCGCATTAAAGGCTTCTCCTGTCAGCATGTGAACTTCGTCGATAATATAGAATTTAAATCTCCCGGCGGCAGGGGCGAAGCCGACCCTTTGTTTCAGATCCCGGATTTCTTCAATCCCCCGGTGGGATGCGGCATCCATCTCAACAACATCAAGGGCGGTTCCCGCGGTGATGCTCTCGCACAGTACGCACTGGTTGCAGGGTTCACCCTCCCGGCCTTGGGGGCAGTTCACGGCCTTGGCCAGAATGCGCGCCGTACTCGTTTTCCCCGTCCCGCGGGGGCCGCAGAAAAGGTAGGCGTGCGCAATCCGCCCCTCCCGGACGGCGTTCCGTAGGGTCCGGGAAACATGCTCCTGGCCCACCACGTCCCGGAAATACTGGGGGCGCCATTCCCGATACAAAGCAAGGTGTTCCAATGCTCCTACTCCCTTCCGCTGCTGCTGCCAGCCTCAATAAATTTCTAATTCGCCTTTCGCAAAAGGTTTCCCTGCTAAAAATTTCCCTAAAAATTGCACATAAAAAGCCGGTGTCATCCCACCAGCCTTTATTCCCCTTACCTTTATTCCCCTTATAAAATTAAATTTGGTCGTGCACCTGCCGTCGAATTAAACCTTCCAGGCGGTACCGGAGCAGTTAGCTCGGCCCAGGCACTCCCACGGCACCCGAGAATCACCACTTACCGCTGCTTCCTCCCG
>DAOURU010000023.1 GCA_030627585.1 Bacillota bacterium | reverse complement strand
TGTCGGAGTCCTCAACGCAGACCTGGCGCTAAATTTCCCTGATTATCGCGCTGCGGAACGCACTTTTCAGCTTCTTGCTCAAGTGGCGGGAAGGGCTGGACGCGGGCACATTCCAGGCGAGGTTATTGTTCAAACATACCATCCGGAACATTATAGTATTTGGAGTGCCTGCAGAAAGAACTACGATTTTTTTTATCGCGAAGAAGTAAAACACAGGGCCTACCTGGGTTATCCACCCTTTGAGGAATTGATCCGCTTTCGCTTTATTGGAGAAGACGAGCAGGAAGTAAAATCTTCAGCATCTGCCCTAGCGGAAGAATTTCGGAAGCTTTTTCAAGATGAGTCGGTTACTGTCTTAGGCCCCGCCCCTGCACCGGTTTTGAAGGCAGAGGGTTATTATAGATGGCAAATTATGCTGAAAGGGAAGTGCGGCGGCATCCACGATCAGATCAGCACCTGTCTCCGTCACTACCGCACTAAAGCGAATGTTATAATAAATGTAGAAGTAGATCCCTTCGGGTTTTAAGCGAGAGATTTTGTTTTTTTTCGAAGGAGTGGTAAAGAAAATGCCCATTTATAAAATTGTAGAACTTGGAGACCCAGTATTACGAGAAAAAGCGCGCTCTGTACCGGAAGTCAATGACAATATTCGGAAATTACTTGATAACCTTGCTGATACAATGTATGCTGCGAAAGGGGTGGGGCTTGCCGCCCCTCAAATTGGAATTTCGAAACGGGTCATTGTCGTAGACGCGGGAGAGGGTTTGTGGGAACTAATTAACCCGGAAATAATCGATAAGCAGGGAGAAGATATTGCAGTAGAAGGGTGTTTGAGTATTCCCGGCGTCGCCGGAGAGGTTAAACGGGCCGCACAGGTCATAGTTCAGGGATGGGACCGCAAGGGCAATCTAATTGAAATTAAAGCTGACGGTCTGGGAGCACGCGTCCTTCAACACGAGACCGATCATCTTGATGGAATTCTTTTCATCGATAAAGCAGTTAAGTTGGTTAACTGCTAGCTGAGAGGGGAGGAAAAATCGGTGAAGATCCTCTTTCTGGGGACATCAGAATTTGCGATTCCTGTTTTAAAGTTATTGCTGGAAAGCAACTGGGAGTTGCTCGGAGTTGTTACCCAACCGGACCGGCCGTGCGGCCGGGGGCGAAAAATAACTTCTCCCCCGGTAAAGAGGTTTCTGAAAGGGTATCAGTTGCCGGTTTATCAAGTGGAATCAACAAAGGAACTTTTCGATCTTCCCGTATTTCAATCCCCGCGGCCCACAGTTGCTGTAGTCGTTGCCTATGGACTGTTGCTTCCCCCTCAAATTCTCAGCTTCCCATCCAAAGGATGTATTAACCTTCACCCCTCTCTGCTTCCTGCTTACCGGGGCGCGGCTCCGATTCAAAGAGCAATTATTAATGGGGAGAAAAGGACAGGGGTTACAACAATGTATTTGAGCCCGGAAATGGATGCCGGAGACATTATTCTCCAGGAGGAAATTAAGATTGGCGACGAAACTACTTTTGGCGAACTCAGTGATCTTTTAGCCCAAAAAGGTGCCGACCTCGTTCTTAGGACTTTAACCATGATCGAGCAAGGAACTGCTTCCCGCTTTTCCCAGGATCATTCCAGGGCCACCTACGCACCTCCGCTTCAACCCGGGGAAAGAAAGATTGCTTGGGCAAAAAAGGCTCCAGAGCTGTATAATTTGATTAGGGGTATGAATCCCCGCCCGGGAGCGTATACTTTATTTAAAGGAAGAATTCTCAAAATTTGGCGCGTTCAGGTTATAAATGACAAGACGCGGGATTTAAGCCCGGGTCGCATCATAGATGTCAACCCAAAGCTCGGTTTTGCTGTTCAGGCCGGCGAGGGGCAACTCCTGGTTCAAGAAGTACAACCCGCAGGCCGCGCCTGGATGACCGGCGCCGAATTTTTACGCGGCTCCAGACTTGAACCCGGCATGTTCTTGGGAGAGTAGGGTCCCCCGTGCGCGCCAGGAAACGCCTCTTTATCGGTTTGTTAGCGCTGGGGGTTGGTCTGCTCTCGGTTCTTGTAATTTTTGCGGTTTACCTTGCGATCAATTGGGAACAACCCCTGAACCGGATTCTTTTAATGATTCTGGCGTTTCTAATTGTGATTGTTTTAGGAATTGTCTCTTTTGGAATTGCCGGGATCGTCCTGACAATCTGGAGTGCAAGGACAATTCCTTCTATGCAGCATTTAATCCGGGTGACCCTTAATGTACTCTTTCCAATTTGCCTGATGTTGGGACGAGCTTTGGGGTTCAGCCAGGAACAGGTTCGAAGTTCTTTTATTGAGGTAAACAACCAGTTGGTTCGGGCATTGGTTCGGGCAAGGAGAAATAATGTTTCCAAAGAAAAACTTCTCCTCCTTGCTCCCCATTGTCTTCAGAATGCTGAATGTCCCCATAAAATTACTCTTTACCCTGACAACTGTCAAAGGTGTGGTGATTGCCAGGTAGCTGATTTGCTTTCGTTGCGAGACAAATATGGGATTAAGCTTGCTTTTGCAACAGGGGGGACCCTTGCGCGCCGCTTCGTCCAAATTTACCGCCCCCGCGCGATCGTCGCGATAGCCTGTGAGCGGGATCTCGCAAGCGGAATTCAGGATGCCAACCCTCTTCCGGTTTTGGGTATTTTGAATCAAAGGCCCTCCGGCCCATGTTTCAATACTTGTGTTGATCTAAAAGAGGTAGAGGAAGCCATCCTTTATTTTTTAAGAAATCTTGGGATAAATGAAACCCTCCGGGGGCTTGCCGCCCCAGCGGAAAAATACAAGGAAAAACGCAAATGGAAAGGAAAAATGGACAAAAGCATCCCGGGGTGAAATTGTAGAAATGAAGAAACAGGGCCTGTTACACCAATTTGATTCGGCAAGGGAGGGAGCACTTCGCGTTCTTTTAGCCGTAGAACGCGAGGGGGCATATGCGAACCTTGCCTTGCAAAAACTGACGCGTTCTCGTCACCTTAATGCCGCGGAGATGGCCCTGTTAACAGAACTGGTATATGGCAGCCTCCGGTATCGGTATACCTTGGACTGGATCATCAATCAATTCAGCAGGATTCCTGTGGAACGCATGAATTATATTATCCGAAATATTATTCGCCTTGGGGTCTATCAAATACTTTTTTTAGAGCGGGTTCCGGCTGCCGCTGCTTGCAATGAAGCTGTCTCTTTAGCAAAGAAATGGAAATTAGAGAATCTGGCGGGCTTTGTCAACGCCCTCCTGCGCAACATAACCCGGCACCGGGAAGAAATTCAATACCCGCCGTTAAGAGAAGCTCCTGTACTCCACATAAGTGTAAAATATTCCCATCCTATGTGGCTCGTCGAACGCTGGTTAAAGCGTTTCGGAGTAGAGGAAACGATCGCCTTATGCAAGACCAATAATGAGTCTCCTCCTCTTGTTTTACGCTGTAATACACTGAAAGCTTCACCTGAAAAATTACGTAAAACATTAGAGGAAGAAAAAATCTCTGTGCAACCAAGTTCTTTAATTCCGGAGGGAGTGAGGGTTTCCCATTTAACTTTTTTGCCTGAATTGACCTCTTTCCGGGAGGGATTGTTTGTTGTTCAGGATGAAAGTTCTATGCTTGCCTCCCTTATTTTAAATCCGCTGCCCGGTTCTTTTGTCATTGACGCCTGCAGCGGTCCCGGAGGGAAAACAACTCATTTAGCTCAAATCATGAGAAACAAAGGAAAAATTTTCGCTTTTGACGTCCATGAACACCGTCTCAAATTAGTTCGGGAGACCTGCCACAGATTAGGTATTTCAATTTTGGAGACGCGTCTTCTTGATGCGCGGGTCCTCCCGGAAGAGTTACGGGGGAAAGCGGATTACCTTCTTGCCGATGTTCCCTGTTCTGGTCTTGGCGTAATCAGGCGGCGCCCCGATTTGCGGTGGCGCGTTCAAGCGGAACAATTGCCTGGCCATCATCAAGAACAACTGGCAATCCTTGAGGGTGTACACAAGTGCTTAAAAAAAGGGGGAATTTTGCTGTACAGCACCTGTTCTACCGAGCCTGAAGAAAATCTTCAAGCGATCACCCGGTTTTTAACAGATCATCCTAATTTCGAGCCTGAAGATATCACTTCTTCAATCCCTTTTCCGTTGGTCTATCGCGAAGATCGAGCAACGGCGCGGGATGGTTATCTGCAGCTTTTGCCTCACCGTCACGGGACCGACGGATTTTTTCTGGCATGTCTAAAAAAGTTAAGAGAAGAGTAGGTGAGAGCGTGGATTTTCAAGCATGGGAAAGATGGTTGACCAATTTCTGGGAGGGAATTTTTCGAAACAAAAGCACCCGCCCGGTGCAACCTGTAGAGATTGCGCGTGCCCTCGTTCGGGAAATGGCTGCCCAAAGAAGGGTAAGCGTTTCCCGCATTTACGCGCCTAATGTTTTTGACATTAGTCTGGGGAAAGCCGATTTTGAAAAGTGCGTGCCTCTCCAGGAACCCTTTAGCAGAGAACTGGAAGAATACCTCCAGGAAAAGGCCGCCGAAAAGGGGTTTACTTTAATCGGGAGGCCGCGGGTTTCTTTTATTGAGGATCCCTCGCTCGGAATCGGCGAAATTCAGGTTAAATCCGCTTTTGCCTCCCCTGGTAAAGATCAGGAGTCCTCAAGAATTGAGAAGCCTTTAACTACTCAAACACCGGAGGGGGAAATTCATCAAATTGATCGTACAATGGTTTTTAATAAAAAAGAGGTTCGAGAAAAGAAAAATTTGTTTCTCAAGGTGATTCAGGGGCCAGAGCAAGGAAAGATTTTTTCTCTTGCTGGAGAAAACCACTATATAATCGGAAGAAAAAATACCAACCAAATTGTGCTTCCGGACTTAAATACTTCTCGGGAGCACGCTTTAATCGAGTGGAGGGAAGGCAGCCTTTATTTAACAGATTTACAAAGTCGGAACGGTACGTTAGTAAACGGAATCCGGATCAGTCAGCAGTGCCTCAAAGTTGGTGATAAAATCCAGATTGGAGAAAATATCTTGCAAGTCGAAGGTGGCTAAGTGATGATTTTGCTTACCTTGGCCCTGAAGTATCTGATTTTAGTTTTACTTTACATTTTCATCTTTTGGATGATTTCTTTAATGATTAAAGATATCAAGGGGAGGCCGTTGACATCGTATCCGAAGACTATGCTGACGGTTTTTGCTTCTGAGTGCCCCTCCGTCGCCCCAGGAGCAAAATGGGTTCTGGGAAAGGAGACTATAATTGGGAGGGGTCCGGACTGTGATATTAATCTCTCCGATTATTACGTTTCCTCTCGCCACGCCAAAATTTATCGCTCCGGAGGAGAATACTTCGTAGAGGATTTAGGCAGCACTAACGGGACTTTTTTAAATAACAAACCCCTCTTTGCGGAGGCACGGATCATGCCGGAGAACCAACTGCAGATCGGGCGGATTTTTTTTACTTTAACTTCCGAAATACTTATTTCTCGAGCCAAAAGCCTGTCCTCGCATCTTTTATCTCTTTACCCCGGCGTTTTCCTGATTGCTGGGGGAACAGCCCTTTATTTGGATAAATTTATTGGTTTGCGAGATTTAGCGGTTCTTTCTTTTGTTGCATTTTCTCTCGGCACAAGCACTTTTATCTATCACTTGAAAGGCAACGGGGACTCTTTTTTATTCTCTCTATTTGGGGTCCTCGCTTCACTTGGTTTAATATTTTTATACCGGATTGAGCCTTCCTTTGGATTGCGGCAGTCTATCTGGGTTCTGCTGGGGCTTGCAACCATCTGGTCGCTCCACATTTTTTTGCGTAATTATAAACGTTTAACTGATTACAAATACCTTTTTATGGCCTTCGGAATCATTTTTCTTTTCCTCACAATTTTATTAGGAACAGAAACAGGAGGAGCCCGCAGTTGGCTCGGCTTAGGCTCTTTTTGTTTTCAGCCGTCAGAAGCTGTAAAAATTCTTATGGTTATTTTTTTAGCCGGGTACCTGGATGAAAACCGGGAAATTCTCACCCGGGGAACAAGAAAAATCGGCCCTTTTTTGGTCCCGGATTGGCCTTACCTGGGTCCTTTGCTGGCTGCCTGCGGCCTTTCTTTATTGCTTTTAGTTTTTCAGCGGGATTTAGGAATGGCCTTGCTTTTTTTCGCTACTTTTTTGCTTATGGTTTATATTGCTACGAATCGTTTTTCTTATCTTTTGACAGGAGCCGCTCTTTTTATTGGGGGGGCCTCCCTCTGTTATTTCCTTTTTCCCCATGTCGAAGCAAGGATTGCGGTTTATCTCAACCCTTGGCAATATGCAGAAGACAGGGGCTACCAAATCATCCAGTCGCTTTTTGCTCTAGGGGGTGGAGGCCTTGTCGGCTGGGGTTTAGGAAGCGGTTTTCCCGAATTAATTCCTGCCGTTCATACCGACTTTATCTTTTCTTTAATTGGGGAAGAGCTGGGTTTAGCCGGCGCCTTAAGCATCCTCCTCCTTTACCTTTTCTTGATCTGGCGGGGGTTGCGGGTCGCCTTAAAGGCCCCTGAAGGTTTCGGGTGCTTACTGGTCTCCGGGTTCAGCTCCCTCCTGGCCTTACAGACTTTAATCATCTTAGGGGGAGTCGTTAATCTTATCCCTTTGACGGGAATTCCTTTGCCTTTTCTCAGTTACGGAGGAAGCTCTTTGATTTCAAATTGCTTCTTAACCGGGACTCTCATGAAGGTAAGCGAAGAAGTAAAAACTGGGCAGGAGAGAAAAAGTCATGCGGGATTCCATCAAGAAGTTTAGTGTTTTTATCATCGCATGTTTTCTCATTTACTCTTTTTATCTGGTTTACCTCCAGCTTTTAAAGGGGCCCGCTTTAATTAAAAATAGCGCAAACCCCCGGCCCTGGATCCTGGAGAAACGGGTGATACGAGGAGGAATATATGCACGTGAGGGCGAAAAATTAGCAGAAAGCGCAGCGCTGAAAGGAGAAATGTCCCGACGCTACTATTTTGGGCCTTTGTATGCGCATCTCATTGGTTATAACTCCCGGCGTTTGGGGAAAACGGGTTTAGAGCGAATCTACGATCAGGAGCTGCTAGGTCTGAAAGGATCGATTATAAAGAGCTGGAAGGTGCGCTGGGGATTAGAGAATGTTCGGGGGAATGATCTCTATCTGACGATTGATCATAAAATACAGGAAAGGGCCTGGCGTTTACTCGCTCCTTACCACGGTGCGGTTGTTGCTTTGAATCCCCAAACCGGAGAAATTCTTGCTATGACAAGTAGACCGAGTTTCGATCCGAGCGCACAAAGCCTTGAAGGGAGCTGGGAGGCGCTTAAAAATAATCCCGCACACCCTCTTTTAAATAGAGCGATTATGGGATTGTACCCGCCGGGTTCCACTTTAAAAATAGTCACGGCAGCAATTGGCATTAAAGAGTTTTCTCAGCTCACGGATGAATCCTTTTTTTGCCGCGGCGAACTGAAAATTCAAGGAAGAAGATTGCAAGATCTCCGGGCGCACGGATGGGTTGATTTGGATCGTGCGTTAGCTCTCTCTTGCAACAGTTATTTCGCTGCTTTGGGACTGCGGCTGGGAGCCAGTCGCTTTGCAGATGGTCTTCAAGATTTCGGCTGGGGGAAGGAAATTGCCTTTGAATTACCTGGAGAATCAATTCCGTTGCCCAGAGAAAGTTTTTTAAGTGCAAACGGTCTGGCGGAGGCCGCCGTGGGACAGGGAGAAATCGTTATAAGCCCCTTGTTTATGGCTCTTGTAGCTGGATCCCTCGGTAATGATGGAGTGATGATGAAACCCTACTTAGTACGCGAAATCCGCAGTTCTGACAGTGCTGTAGTTTGGGAAGCCCGGCCGCGTGTTTTAAGGCGGACTGTTTCTCCTCAAGCTGCCGCAAGAGTACGGGAAGCAATGGTTCAAGCTGTGGAAAGGGGTACGGGAACAGCCGGAGCACTACCAGGAATTCAGGTTGCAGGAAAAACCGGTTCTGCGGAGAACCAGGAGGGTCCTCCTCACGCCTGGTTTGTCGCTTTTGCTCCTGCTGTGCAGCCTCGCGTCGCTGTTAGTGTCTTGATCGAGCACGGGGGGCAGGGAGGCAAAGCGGCAGCACCGATAGCCAGGGAACTAATGAAGCTTGCCTTAACTGAGAGGGGTTTAACGGATGGTCGGCAAAATTTTAGGTAATAGATACGAAATTGTTACAAAGCTTGGCTCCGGAGGCATGGCTCACGTTTACCAGGCAAAATGTAAGGTCTTAAACCGGATCGTAACCGTAAAAATTCTCCGCTCGGAGTTGGCGGAAGACAAGGAATTTGTTCACCGTTTTCAACTTGAGGCGCAGACTGTTGCGAGCCTTTCTCATCCGAATATTGTAAGCATATATGACATCGGGGAAGAAGACGGTATACCCTATCTTGTCATGGAATATGTAGAAGGTTCCAATCTTAAAGAGATCATTCAAAGAGAAGGGCCGCTGTCTCCGGCAGAAACACTTAATATTGGCAACCAGGTTTGCGCAGCGCTTATCCATGCTCACGAAAAAGGAATCGTTCATCGAGATATTAAGCCTCATAACATTTTGGTGACACCGGCAGGAAGGGTAAAAGTAACCGATTTTGGATTAGCACGCGTTCTTTCTCTCCCCAGTGCTACCCAATCAGGAACAGTAATGGGTTCGGTTCATTACTTTTCACCCGAACAGGCGCGGGGCGAGGAAACGGGCCCCAGGTCAGATCTTTACTCATTAGGGGTTGTTCTTTACGAAGCAGCCACAGGGCAGGTGCCTTTTCGCGGCGACAACCCCATCACAGTTGCGCTTAAACATTTGCAAGAACCGCCCCCGCCACTGCAAAAAGATATCCCCGCGGTTCTTCAAGGGCTGGAACAAATCATCATGAAGGCGATGGCTAAAGATCCTGAGCAGCGTTTCGCTTCTGCAAGAGAAATGCAGAAGGCTTTAACAGAAGGTTTCGTTGCGGAACGGGATGAATTCCAGGAAAGTCAAGATGCGATGTTTTCTCACTTAACTTCGGAGGAACTAGAGAATTTCAAACGCCGCCGCTTCCGCCCTGCAGCGTGGATAGCACTATTTGGTTTATTTATCTTGCTTGCAGCAGGAAGTGTTTGGGCCGCATCAAAATGGTTTTTTGCGGAGGAGGTAACCACCCCTTCTGTTGCGCAACTTCCTTTGTCCGACGCGGAAACAAAAATCAAAGAGTTGGGGCTGCAGGTGCAGGTCCATGAAATTTATGAGAATCAGGTTCCTGCCGGGATTGTTGCGCGCCAAAGTCCGCTTGCAGGTACGAGAGTGAAAAAGGGGCGTGTTGTTGAGCTATGGGTGAGCAAAGGGTCCCATCTTGTGTGGTTGCCCAATGTAAAGGGTTATCCCCTAAGAGAGGCCAGAATCCTCCTGGCAAATACGGGTTTTCAGGTTAAAATAGAAGAAGTCTACAACCAGGAAATTCCTCCGGGGGCCGTGGTGGAACAGGAACCCCCCGGCGATCGAGAAGAGCCCGAGGGGAGGGAAGTTACTCTTCGGGTGAGCAAAGGGCCTCAACCGGGAGATCTCGTCATGCCCTCCTTGCTCGGATTAACGGTAGAGCAGGCCC
>DAOURU010000053.1 GCA_030627585.1 Bacillota bacterium | reverse complement strand
GAGAGCCCTTTCCTCATCCAAAAGAAGGTTTAACAATGTTGATTTCCCAACATTAGGCTTGCCCACAAGGGCAGTTGCAACCCCCTCGCGGTAGATGCGGCCGACTTCGCTCCCCTTAAGAAAGTTTTGTATTTTCTCTATTAAAATCCTGATTTTCTGCTTGCGCTCCTCTTTTGTCCGGGGTTCCACATCCTCGGGAAAATCCAGCTCGGCCTCAATCCCTGCCAGCAGGTCTTTAATTTGGGCACGCAGTTCTGCCACCGCGCGGGACAGCGTTCCCCCGAGCTGTTGGAGGGCAAGCTCCCTCCCGGCCTCACTGCGCGCCCGGATCAAATCCAGCACCGCTTCCGCCTGGGCGAGGTCAATGCGGCCGTTCAAAAACGCCCTTTTTGTGAATTCCCCGGGCTCTGCGAGGCGCGCCCCTTCATGTAAAACAAGATCCAACACGCTCCGGACAGAAATCACGCCGCCATGACAGTAAATCTCAACTACATCTTCACGGGTATAGGTGCGGGGCGCCCGCATTACACTAACCAGAACCTCGTCCAGCAGCTTGCCTTCCGGTGTAGCAATAAAACCAACATGTACGGTATGGGACGGAACTTCGGAAAGTTTCAATGCGGGACGGCGGGGGCGGAAAATTCGCGCCGCCAATTCAACCGCTCCCCTCCCGCTCAGGCGCACAATTCCAATTGCCGCCTCACCGACCGGTGCGCCCAGGGCCGCAATAAGTTCACCATTCTTATCGCACTCCATGTAACAACCCCCTGCATCTTTCCATTTATCTCAACAATAAATAAATGTCTTGCTCCGGGAGCCGCCTGAAAAAAAAGGGCTTTTATTTAAAAAGCCCCTCACCTCACAAAATCTTATGGACCACCACCCGTAGGGCTTTACTTGCGCAAGCAAACAACTACCTTGCGGTAAGGCTCCTCCCCCTCGCTGATTGTATATACCCAGGGATCTGCCTGTAATTCCATGTGGATGACGCGCCGCTCTTGGGGAGTCATCGGTTCCAGGGCAACATTTCTTTTCGACCGGCGCACTTTTTCCGAGATCCTGCGGGCCAGGCGGCGCAAGGTTTTTTCGCGGCGCTGCCGGTAACCCTCGGCATCTAAAATGATCCGCACTTTTTCCCCGACGCGGCGGCAGATTGCGAGATTCACCAGTAATTGCAGGGCATCTAGAGTATCCCCCCGGCGCCCGATTAAAATTCGCACATCCGGGCCTTCAAATTCGGCACACCAGTACTCACCCTTTTTTTTAACTTCAAATGTTACATCTAAACCCATCCCCGCGACAATATTTTTTAAAAAATCTTTAAGTAACTGGTCCGGGCTCATTATGCGCCGGACGCGCACCCGCGCCTGCCGCCCTCCTAAAATTCCAAAAAAACCGCGGGATCCGGGATCTAATACTTCAATTTCGACCTCGTCTTCACTCACACCTAAGTCTCCAACTGCTGCCTTCACAGCCTCTTCGACAGTGTTACCTTCTGCTTCGATCCAACTCATTGGTTATACCCTGCTCCCTTCCAACCCGAACATGACGTTTAATAACCCACTGTTCGACAATCCCTACAAAGCTAAATGTTACCCAATACAAAGCTAAACCTGCCGGAAAGGAACGCGCAAGCCACCCAATAAATAAAGGCATGAAGTACAGCATCATCCGTTGGTTGGATTCAATTTTCCCTACTGTGCTGATGGTTGTAATATACTGCTGGCCAAAGGTTGTCACTACCGCCAAAACAGGCAGTCCAATCAGGTCCGGCTGGGCTAAATTTTCAACCCACAAAAAGCGGGCGTGCTCCACCACACTAAAAGGAAAATGGAGGAGAGCTTGATAGAGGGCAAATAAAATCGGCATCTGCACTAAAAGAGGTAAACACCCTGAAAGTGGGTTGGCGCCTGTCTCTTTGTAGAGATCCATCATAGCGCGCTGTGCCTTCTCCGGTTTATCCCGGTACTTCTCTTGGATTGCTTTGATTTTCGGCTGCAGTTCCTGGATCATGCGCATTGACCGCATCTGTTTTGCAGTGAGCGGAAAAAGTACGGCTTTTACTGTAATTGTAAAAAAAATAATCGCAAGCCCGTAGCTTGGAACGTTTAACCGGGTAGTTGCCACGTAAAAAAACTCTATCAACTGGCTGAAACCGCTAACGAAACTTTCCCACAAAATATCCCCACCACGCCAGAATTCCTGCCGGGGTAGGTTTTCACCTCCTATCTCAATGTTTTGCGTCCTTACTTCCCTAAACCCTAATTGGAAAGCCGAGCTAATTTTAGAATTATTTTATTGCAGCACATTCACGGCACAGGATCGCAGCCGCCTTTGCTCCCCGGGTGGCACCTGAGGAGCCTGCGGACCGCCAACAGGATGCCCCGCCAGAACCCGTAGCGCCTTACTGCTTCGATCGCATAACACGAGCAGGTAGGATAAAAACGGCAGTGTGGTGGATTCCAGGAAGACCACAAAATCTGATAGAAACGGAGAAAAAAAATAATTAATTTTTTCAATATTAAGACTCCTACTTCTTTCTTTTAATTAATCTTGCCTTTTGAAATTAATCTTGCCTTTTGAAAAATTTTTAAGAAATCACTCTCCAGTTCCTGATAAGATGCATTGACAGCATCACGGTGGATGTTTACGACAACATCGCAATGATTTAAAAAATAGTCGTGATATTTCCGGCAGAGCGCGCGCAATCTTCTTTTTGTTTTATTCTTTAAGACCATATTTTTAATTTTACGCGCCGGTGTAAAGCCAAACCTTGTTTTTTTATGACAGTTATTTTTTAAATAACGAGCTGTGAGATATTTCCCCCGTACCACCTTTCCTGCCCGGTAAACTACCTGGAATTCTTTTGTTTTACGGAGGCGGTTTTCCACCGGCAGCATTTAAAACCCGCCTTCTTTCTTTAAAATTCTATGCCGAAAGCCGCTTCCTCCCCTTCAGCCGCCGACGCTTAATAATACTGCGGCCGCTTGCGGTTCTCATGCGCTTTAAAAAACCGTGCACTCTTTTCATGCGCCGCCGCTTTGGTTGATAAGTTCGCTTCACTACATCCACCTTCCTTTAAAATAACCAAATATTTTCTTTTATTTCTTTTTTCATTATAGACGACTCCAGAACCTTGTCAAGACTCATAGAATAAACAAAATGAGACTTGCTTCCACGCTTGCGGATCTGATATATTTAACACGAAAAATCTTTTTTAAGTTATCCAAAGTTTATTAATAATATGTGGATAATTGTTGGGGATAACTTTTGAGGTGGTTTAGGCCAATGCTTAAAAATAAGCTTTCAGATATCTGGCAAGAAGTGTTGAAAATTCTAGAAGAAGAGTTGGATGATCATACTTTTACAACCTGGATTAAGGCGGCACGCCCTCTTGCCTACCACGACGGCACCCTCGTCATCACAACCTTGAATAAATTTACGCGGGACTGGCTGGAAACTCGTTATAGCGCTTTAATCCGCTCTCATCTTGAAGCTAAACTGCGCTACCCGGTTACACTGCGTTTCGTAACAAGCGAAAGTGAAGAAAATATGAATATGGCCTATGAAAATGATAATTCCCCTTCTTTAAACCAGAAGTATATATTTGATACTTTTGTGGTTGGAAACAGCAACCGCCTCGCCCACGCCGCCGCACTCGCAGTCGCGGAGTCTCCTAGTAAGGCATATAATCCTCTCTTCATTTACGGGGGTGTAGGATTAGGAAAGACACATTTAATGCACGCCATCGGACACTATGTTCTAAAAAATAACAATCATTTTCGGGTTGTCTATGTGTCCTCAGAAACATTTACAAATGAACTTATCAATTCAATCCGGGATGATAAAACAATAGATTTTCGAAATAAATATCGGACAGTTGATATTCTACTGGTAGATGATATTCAATTTTTAGCCGGCAAAGAACGAACCCAGGAAGAATTTTTCCATACTTTTAATACTCTGTATGAAGCAAGTAAACAGATTATTATCTCAAGCGACCGCGCCCCAAAAGAAATCCCTACTTTAGAAGACCGCTTACGCTCGCGCTTTGAATGGGGACTTCTGGCGGACATTCAACCCCCGGACCTGGAAACCAGAATCGCGATTTTAAGGAAAAAAGCGCAATTAGAAAAATTTTTGCTTCCTGATGATGTGCTTCTTTTTATTGCAACAAATATAAAATCTAATATTCGGGAGCTTGAAGGAGCTCTCGCACGCATTATTGCTTACGCCTCACTCCACAAGCGGGAAATCAATCTGGATTTAACCTCAGCAGCGCTGAAAGATGTACTCTCAAGCAACCGCTCCCGCCATATCACAGTAACAATGATCCAAAAAATCGTAGCCCAGCACTTTAACCTGCGTGTGGAAGATTTTAAAGCAAGAAGAAGAACCCGTAATATAGCCTTCCCGCGCCAGATCGCGATGTATTTGGCGAGAGAGTTAACAGACACTTCACTTCCCCGGATAGGAGAGGAATTTGGAGGCCGCGATCACACAACAGTACTGCACGCCTACGATAAAATTAAAGAGGAAATAAAAAAAGACAGTAACCTTGAAGCAACAATTAATGAAATTATTAAAACCCTCCGTACTCCGTGAAAGACCTTATCCAATATAAATCACATCTCATCCACAAGGTGTTCCTCTGATTATCCACAAAAGAGATGTCTGTCAAAACTTTTAATAGGAAAGGTTTTATTTAAATATACACGAAAATCCCAACCCCTATTATTAAACCTCCTATAAATATATATAAAAAATAACAAAAATATAACCAACCTGAGGAGGTTGCAAGAATGAAAGTTTACTGTTCACGAAAAGTTCTTGCACCAGCTATAACTTCACTCTCCCGGATTCTTCCTACCCGGCCCGCGCTCCCGATTCTTAACGGTTTTTTAGTAACTGCAAAAGAAGATTATTTAATATTTGAAGGTACAGACTTAGAATTAAGTTTAAAAATAACAGTTCCAGCTAAAATCGAATCAGGAGGACAAATAGTCGTTCCGGCACGGACATTTGTAGATTTAATTCGCCGCCTGCCGGAAGGAGAGCTTAACTTTATTTGGGACGAGAAAAAACAACAGATCGAAGTTCTGTATGCCCAGGCAGGACAGGTTAATTTAAATACATGGCCTGCCTCCGACTATCCTCCTTTACAACATTTAAGTCTCTCAAAAAAAGGTTTGGCAATTGAAGGGTTGAAGTGGAAAAACATCATTAAGAAAGTTTTATTTGCGGCCGCACCCCAGGAAGTAAGGCCGAACTACGCTGGTGTTTATTTTCAATTAAAAGAAAATGTGTGCAAGTTAGTTGCAACAGACACCTACCGGCTTGCCCTTTTTGAGCTTCCTTTTTCCGGCCTGCCTGAGCAGGCAGGTAAACTAGAGGAGGAAGCCTTATTTATTCCAATCCGGGCCTTAGGTGAGGTCAGCAAGCTGCTTGAAGACAAGGAGCGGTTAGAGATCGCCTGGGACCAGAAGCTGGTCAGTTTTCAAACCCCGCGTTTCACTTTGACGACAATGCTCCTTAATGCTCAATTCCCGGCGTGTGAAAAAGTGATCCCCAAACAAAATGAATTAACAGTGGAAATTGAGCGGACAGCGCTGTTGGCAGCGTTAGAGCGGGCCTCTCTTTTTGTTGCACCTCCGGACACCTATGCGATAACAGAACTTAAAATTGAGGGTACCTCACTCTTTCTTTCAGCCCAGGCTCTAGATGTTGGCTCTCTCTCGGAAGAGATTATACTTAAAAACACACCTGGCGGGAAAACACAAGCCTGTCTGTCAGGCAGACAGGTATTTTTTAATACCCATTTTCTTTTAGAGCCCTTAAAAGTGATGGAGAATCAGGAAATAACCTTGAGTTTCAATGGTTCACGGGGACCTGCTGTCTTCCGGGAGGAAGGTGAAGGGTCTTACCTTCACCTTGTGCTCCCGGTTTGCCGCGCCAGTAACGGAGTGTCTTAATTAATGCTGGTTCACCTTCACCTCAGAAATTTTCGCAACTACCAGGAACTTGATTTTTCACTCCCTGAGGGCTTTACAGTCCTGACCGGGGCCAACGGCGCCGGAAAAAGTAATCTTTTAGAAAGCATTTTTTATTTGGGAGCGGGATATTCCTTCCGCCAGCATCAGGATGATGCGCTTGTAGGCTGGGGAGCGAACTTTTTTGTTGTGCGGGGAAAAATTCAAAACGGCAGCCTGATTCATAACATCGAGGTGGTTTATCAACTGGAGGAGCGGCGAAAAATTACAAGGATTAATGGGAAGCGTGATTTAGCTGGCAGGTGCGCCGCTTACTTTCCTGTCGTGATATTTTCCCCGGCAGACTTGCTGCTTTTACAGGGTCCGCCCGGCTTGCGGCGGCGTTTTCTTGATTTTGTGATCACTCAAATCAGACCCCAACATGCGGCAGATTTGCATTCCTACCAAGAGGTTCTGACGCAGCGTAATAACCTTTTGAAACAGGGATTTTTTAAGGAAGCGGAGTTAAAACCCTGGGACGAACAGTTGGTGGGGATTGGAGCCCGGATTTTAAGACGCCGGCTGGCGGTTTTCACGAGATTGGTTGTGTTGTGCCGGGAGGTTTTATTATCCCTTGGGGGAGGCGGGGATTTAGAAGGCGCTTATATTTCCCGCGTAGTACCACCCCCTTTACAGCTAAAGGAGGAGGCTGAGTGCAGGAATCTTTTTTTTGAGGCCCTGGCCCGTTACCAGGATCTCGCCGAGCGGTGGAAGGTGACGCCGGTGGGTCCCCACCGCGACGATTTGCGGTTCTATCTCCACAGCCATGAGGCACGTATTTATTGTTCCCAGGGAGAACAAAGACTGCTCGCGCTTGCCTTAAAAATCAGCCAAAGCCGCCTTCTTAAAGAAGAACAGAAACTCGAACCCCTTCTCTTGTTGGATGATGTATTTTCAGAGCTTGATCCGGGACGCCGGCAGCAGGTGTTCGAGGAATTGCAGTTTAAAAAACAGGTGCTTGCGACCACGACCTTGTACTTTAAAGCTGAACCTGAAGAAAAAAAACAGCTTACTCCCGACATTTATTTCTTTACAGTTTAATTTTCCTGGGAAAGAGTGAGTAAAAATCGTTTGGGTAAATAAAATGACGTTTGGTAAAGGAGGCTCATATAATGTTTTTACATTTGGGCGGAG
>DAOURU010000188.1 GCA_030627585.1 Bacillota bacterium | reverse complement strand
GCAAGCGCCTCTTCAATGGTAGCAAAAACTGCGTTTACGGCTTTCTCCGCATCCTTCTTGCTCATTTCCGACTTGTCCGCGACACTGCTAATCAGTTCGGCCTTGTTCAAAAAAACCCCTCCTTAATCACGAAATTTTTACCTTTTCGGCTACCATATTCGCCAGGATCCCTGAAACTCCTGCTTCATAGGACTGTTTTTTGAAAATTTTTTTCGCCAGGTAAAATGCGGAGGTTCGTTAATCTTAACTGACTAAGTATTGAACTTTTCTCGCGCTTTGGCTTCCTCCCAAAAAGAGTCAAGTTCCGCATCAGACATGCCCCGCAATTTCAGCCCCTCCGCCTGCGCCTTTTCTTCCATATAGCGAAACCTCTTAATTAATTTGTCAACAGCCGACCGGAGGGCTTCTTCTGCATTTACCTGAAGCAGCCTGGCTACATTTACGGCAGCAAAAAAGAGGTCACCCAGTTCTACCCGGACCGCCTCCTCGTCCCCCCGCGCCCACGCGGTGCGGAGCTCTTGCCACTCCTCTTCAAGCTTCTCAGCAGCTCCCCGCGCATCAGGCCAATCAAAGCCGACCAGGGCCGCCTTTCCCTGGACTTTTTGAGCCCGCTGGAGAGCCGGTAAACAGCGGGGGACTCCCGCTAAAAGGGACGGCGCTCGAATTTCTGCTCCCTTTTCTTTCTCTTTTTCTTCCTGTTTAATTGCTTCCCAGTTTGCCAGGACTTGTGCTGCACTTTTTACCTTTTCGGTCCCGAAAACATGGGGGTGGCGGCGCCTCAATTTCTCAGTAATCCCTTCGATTACTTGAGTCAGATTAAAATCCCCCCGCGCCGCAGCAAGGGCGGTATGAAAGACGACCTGTAATAATAAGTCTCCCAACTCTTCACAGAGTTTATGCATATTTTCTTCATCTATTGCATCAAGCACTTCATACGCTTCTTCGATTAAATATTTTTTCAGGGTCTGATGAGTTTGCTGCCGGTCCCAGGGGCACCCCCCGGGCGCTAACAGCCGCTCCATCACCTCCACCAAGGGGTCGAGAACGTAGCGCCCTGGCGCGCCCATCCCCGGCGTCGCCGTCTGGGGCGTCTCGGAGGCGGGATCGCTTTGCTGCTTCCCTGCAGCCGGTGCAGGACTTATTTCAAAAATCAAGGACTTAATTTCCCCGCCGGATTTACCTTCCCCCTTTCCCAAAGGAAAAGGGGGAACATAAAGGGTGGTCAGGTGGTTCAAATCCTGCAGGCGGTCCAGCTGGTAGAGAGGAATTCTTTTTACTCTTTCCTCCCCCCGCACCCCCGCCGCCCTGACAACGGCAACAGGATGATCATCAGGAAAATGCTCCATGAGGGTTAACTTGATCTCCGAAGCAAGGAGGCGATTATAAATTTGGGCAACGAGAATGCCTCTACCCTGAGGCGCGTCAAAAGAGGATGCTGCCGGGGTAAGGCGGCATAATTCAAAACCATCTGCGATCATTAAGCCCTGGGCCGGGTCAAGTCCCAGCACTGTGAAAACCGCCTCAAGAAAACTGGGGGCAGGCCAAAGGCGGACCCGTACGCCTTTTTGGGGGGCCATCCCAAGGAGGCGCCGGACCACGGCCTCTCCAACCGCAGGATGGCCGGGAACCCCGAAGACCACGGGGCCACCCCTGCGCGCGGCATTGATGAGAAAATCCGCCATCCGGCGGTAGACTTCCTCAAAAGATTTTGCCTTTTGATAAAAATCGTCAAGGGAGCGAAGCCTGATGCCCTCCTTTTCTAAAAAGGAAACGACTGGATGGCGCCCTGTACGAAGGTAAACCTCCCGGCCCCGACGCATTAAACTAAGGTTAAGCGGCGGCAGCTCGATGGGGTCGCCCGGCCCCAGGCCCACCACGTAGATTTCTCCGGCATCAACTGTTGCACTCTCTTCGGACATGCTTTCTCCTTCTTCCTCGTTGCGCCTGTTCAATGAAAAAAGTATCCTTTCCCCTTAAGCCCGCCGGTCAGAAAAAGAACTGCAAAATACAGCGCCCCTCCGGCAAAAACAGAAACACTGGTCGCAAGCAGATTTCCCGCCGGGCTCAAAAGGGCATAAAAATTGGGTATTCCCGCCCCCATTATTGTAGCAGCTAGCAGGGGGCGTGGCAAGGAGGACATAAACCCCCCGTGCTTGATAAGAACCCGCAAAGCGAGGTGGTTGAGCAGGGACGCTGTCAAGAACCCAAAGACGCTCCCGAGGGCCGCCCCTTTAATACCCAGAGCCGGAAGGACAGTCAAATAATAATTACAAATAACCTTGACCCCGCATCCGATCAAAAGGCTGACAACAGGAAGCCAGGTAAATCCGAGACCCTGCAAAGCGCCGGAGGTTGTCTGTTGGAGGCCCGAAAAAAAAGCAGCAGGGGCAAGCCAGGCCGTAATCAACCCCGCCCCGGGAGCGCCGAAAAGGAGGGCATTAATCGGGGTGGCAAGCACCCCGAGACCAACCGCCGCAGGAAGGCACAGAATGATCGTAATCCGCATTGCCGCTGTTACCCGCTGCTGGATTTCTTTCCTGTTTCCCCGCGCGAGGGCAGCCGCAATACTGGGAACAAGACTGTTGGCAAGGGAAACGGTAAAAATCGCGGGGAGGTAGACCAGGGTTCCTGCCATTCCGGAGAGTTCTCCAAAAAGGGATGTGGCCTCGCGGATGGTATACCCGGCGGTGCGCAGGCGGCTCGGAATCATGACGGTATCAATCGTCTGCACTAAAGGGAGCACAAAGGAACCTGCAGAAATGGGAAAAGCATAAGCGAAAAGGCGTTTCAGCAGGAGGGCCGTCCCTCCCAAGGGAGCCCGGTGTATTTTCCGCGGCGGATGTTTAATCTGAGCGCCTTTTTCGAACCACAAGAAAACTCCGCATAAAACCAAAAGACCCCCAAAACCGCCGGTAAAAGCACCGAAGGTTGCCCCGGCCGCCGCGAACTCCACCCCGCGGGGAAGCAGCACAAGGGCTGCCCAGAACACTGTACCCACCCGCACCACTTGTTCCACAACCTGGGAAAGGGCTGTCGGCCACATCAACTGCCATCCCTGAAAGTAACCCCGGAAAGCCGAAACGATCGAGATCACCAGAACGGCAGGAGCCGCCGCGACCAGCGGATAATATGCCCTGACATCACCCAAAACCTCAGTTGCGAGATAGGGGGCAAGCTCAAAAAGCCCGAGAGAGAGGAAAAGCCCCAGGAGACATAAAAGGATCAGAGATAAAAAAAACGTTTGCCGCGCCCCCAGGCGATCCCCGAGGGCGCCTTTTTCCGCCACCAGGAGCGAAATGGCGACCGGGAGGCCCGAGGCGGAAAGGGCGAGCAGGGTGGCGTAAATGGGATAGGCCATTTGATACAATCCTACGCCTTCGCTTCCCACCAGCCGCGTAAAGGGGATCCGGCAGGCAGCACCCAGCACTTTTACAACTAGCCCCGCAGCCGTCAAAATAAAAGTACCGCGCAAAAAGGAATCCGGCTTCACCAGCTCTCCTCCCGTTTCTCTTCTTAACTAATG
>DAOURU010000166.1 GCA_030627585.1 Bacillota bacterium | reverse complement strand
CTTGCCCCCGCTGAAGGTATTGATGACAAAATTAATCTTTCCCGATCTGATTAAATCAACAACATGAGGGGAACCCTCTTCAATTTTAGAGACCTCTTCGACCTCAATCCCATGTTTTCTTAAAAATCGTGCTGTCCCCTGGGTGGCATAGAATTTGAGCCCCAGGCACGCCAATCCTTTTACGATCGAAAGGGCTTCTTCTTTATCGCGGTCTGCGATGGTGACAAGCACCGTCCCTACGCGGGGTATGGAGCAGCCTGCTGCCAGCAAGCCCTTATACAGGGCACACGGTACAGAAGTGTCGACACCCATCACTTCTCCTGTTGATTTCATTTCGGGCCCCAGGTAAGTATCAACCTGCAGCAGCTTTCCAAAGGAAAAAACGGGAACCTTCACTGCCGCCAGGGCATGGGGCCGGACGAGCCCTCCTTCGTATCCCAACTCCCGGAGCTTTTTCCCCAGCATTATCTTAGTTCCCAAGCGCACCATCGGAATCCCAGTGATCTTGCTTAAATAAGGAACAGTACGGCTTGCCCGCGGGTTAACCTCAAGCACATAAACTTCACCCTGATAGTAAACGAATTGGATATTCAGGAGGCCCTTTATTCGAAGCGCACGCGCCAGTTTTACCGTATCTTCCACAATCCTTGCCTCCACACTTTTGGGAAGCCGCGCCGGGTAAACCGCAATACTGTCTCCGGAGTGGACGCCGGCCCGCTCGATATGCTTCATAATGCCGGGAATTAAAACATCTTCACCGTCACAAATCGCATCAACCTCAATTTCTTTGCCTTGAAAATATTTATCTACCAGAATAGGGTGATGGGGAGAAACTGCAGCAGCAGAGGCCACAAAAGCTCTCAGATCTGATTCATTATATACAATTTCCATCGCCCTCCCGCCTAAAACATAGGAAGGACGGACTAACACGGGAAAACCGATTTCACGCGCGACTGCAAGGGCGGCTTCGAGCGAAGGAACTCCCCGGCCCGGCGGCTTCGGAATCCCCAGCTGCCCAAGCAGCTTCTCGAATCTTTCTCTATCTTCACCCTCGTCAATCTTTTCCACTGCAGTTCCTAAAATTGGAACACCTGCCTCCGCCAAAGGCCCTGCAAGGTTAATTGCCGTTTGTCCTCCAAACTGAACAATCACCCCGGCCGGTCGTTCCTGTTCCACAACATGAAGAACGTCTTCCAGGGTAAGAGGTTCAAAATAAAGTCTGTCTGCCGTATCAGAATCAGTACTTACAGTTTCCGGATTGTTATTAATGATTAAAGCCTCAATCCCTTCCTCTTTTAAAGCTCGCACAGAGTGAACCGAGCAGTAATCAAACTCGATTCCCTGACCGATGCGAATGGGGCCTGCGCCGATTACGAGAACCTTGCGCCTGGGCGTAACAGCAGCTTCATTTTCTAAATCATACGTAGAATAGAAGTAGGGAGTTGCAGCCTCAAATTCTCCGGCACACGTATCTACCATTTTATAGACGGGATTGATTCCATTGTGCACCCGGAAATCTTTTATTGCCGAAAGATCAGCCCCTGTCAGTTCACTGATCATCAAGTCACTAAAACCCCTTTGCTTTGCTTTAAATACAACTTCTTTATCAAGTTGCAGAGGGTTTCTCATCTTCTTGAGGGCATTTTCAAGCTCAGTAATTTCTTTTATTTTCTTTAAAAAGAACTTGTCAATTCCGGTGAGGCTGCTTAACTCCTCGATTCTGAAGCCTCTTCGCAAAGCTTCGAGGATCAGGAAAAGACGTTCATCTGAGGGAGCAGAAAGTTTGGTGCGCAGGTCTGGGGTTGCAAGTACACGCAGATCCGGAAAGGACAATCCCTCCGTCGGAAGCTCTAAAGACCGGACGGCCTTGAGCAGTGCCCCTTCAAAGGTCCGGTCGATGGCCATAGCTTCTCCTGTAGCCTTCATCTGAGTTCCCAGCGAGCGATCGGCTGTCACAAATTTATCAAAGGGCCAGCGGGGAAATTTTACAACACAGTAATCCAGTGCCGGCTCAAAACACGCCTTAGTTTTCCTCGTTACAAAATTTTCGATTTCGTCAAGGCGAAGACCTAAAGCTATCTTTGTGGCAACCCGGGCAATCGGGTAACCTGTGGCCTTGGAAGCAAGGGCACTCGACCTGCTGACCCGGGGATTTACCTCAATTACGTAGTAGCGAAAACTTTCAGGGTCAAGGGCAAACTGGATATTGCAGCCGCCCTCCACTCCTAAAGCCCGGATAATTTTTAGTGATGCAGAACGAAGCATCTGGTATTCATGATCACTCAGGGTTTGGGAGGGCGCGACAACAATGCTGTCTCCTGTATGAATCCCCATCGGGTCGATGTTTTCCATATTGCATACGGTAACACAGTTATCAGCGCCATCTCTCATAACCTCATACTCGATCTCTTTCCAGCCTGCCACACTTCGTTCAATCAGAACCTGCCGGATCATGCTCAGGGCCAGACCCCGGCCCACAATTTCGCGCAGTTCAACCTCATCACGGGCCAGACCGCCTCCCGTTCCGCCCAGCGTATAAGCCGGCCGGACCACCACCGGAAAGCCTACCTGGCAACCAAAAGCGACTGCTTCTTCCACCGTTCCCACCACTTTGCTCTCCGGTACCGGCTCACCAATCGCGCTGAGCATTTGTTTAAAAAGCTCACGATCTTCGGCTTTTTTGATCGTTTCCAAAGGTGTGCCCAAAAGCCTCACCTGATATTTTTCCAGGACTCCGGCTTCAGCCAACTGGACGGCTAAATTCAATCCCACCTGCCCTCCCAGCGTGGGAAGAAGTCCTTGGGGTCTTTCTTTTTCAATAACTTTTGCTAAAAATTCCAACGTTAAGGGCTCGATATAAATCCTATCCGCCATCTCCGGGTCCGTCATAATAGTAGCGGGGTTGCTGTTGGCCAAAACAACTTCCACCCTTTCTTCTTTAAGGGCGCGGCAGGCTTGAGTTCCGGCATAATCAAACTCCGCGGCCTGGCCGATAATAATCGGGCCCGAACCGATAACCATTACCCTTTTCAGTTCTGGATTACGAGGCATGATTGATTCCTCCTTTTAACAAAAACAAAAATAGCAATTAAAGGAGCGACATAAAGCGGTCAAAGAGATAATTAGAGTCCAGGGGGCACGGTGTTCCCTCGGGATGAAACTGGACCGAAAACACTGGAAGCTTTCGGTGCTTCAACCCCTCCACCGTACCATCGTTTAAATTACGCAAACTTACGATTACCTCATCATGAGAGAGGCTACGGTCGTCAACAGCAAAACCGTGATTTTGAGAGGTAATGTAAACCCGCCCTGTTTCCAAATCTTTCACGGGGTGGTTAGACCCCCGGTGGCCGAACTTCAACTTATATGTATCTCCTCCCAGCGCCAGGCCGAGGACCTGGTGCCCCAGGCAAATTCCCATCAAGGGGACCTTCCCGATCAGTTCACGGGCAGCCTCAACAGCATACCACACATCTTTAGGGTCTCCCGGTCCGTTAGATAAAACAACTCCGCGGGGTTGGTGGCTCAAAATCTCCTTTGCTTCCGTCCAAGGGGGGACCAAATAAACAGTGCAGTTGCGCTGCACCAGAGAACGTAAGATAGTGTATTTAACCCCCAAATCAACGAGAATGATTTTAACCGGACCCTCCCCCCAGACGCGGACCTCAGAGGTGGAAACAGTCCGGACGAGGTCTTGCCCCGATAGGGAAGGAGCCTTCTGTGCCTCTTGTACCAAGAGGGCGGGATCCTGTTCTCCGGTCGCGATGACTCCCCGCATCGTTCCATAATTGCGGAGGCGCCTCGTCAAGGCCCTTGTATCTACCCCGGCGAGACCGATAATCCCGTGCTCCCGGCAAAAGTCTTCTAATTTAGTCCGGCAGCGCCAGTTG
>DAOURU010000328.1 GCA_030627585.1 Bacillota bacterium | reverse complement strand
GGGAGGTATAACATTGGTTTTCAATTCTACAGCAAAAAAGGAAATAATTCAGAAGTACCGGATTCACGAACAAGATACTGGCTCTCCTGAAGTTCAAATCGCACTTCTTACAGAACGAATTAACTACTTAACCGAACATCTTAAAATTCACCGAAAGGATCATCATTCCAGAAGGGGCCTTCTGAAGATGGTTGGTCAAAGACGCGCACTGTTAAATTACCTTAAAGAAAATGATCCCCTGAGATACCGAACTCTTATCGAAAAACTTGGATTGCGCCGGTAACTTTTTTAGTTTTCAAGAGGAGAGCGGATGGACCGCTCTTATAATTATTCTTGAGAAAAATACCAAAAAATCAAACACTAGGCCAAGTAAACAAGCTAACCAAATAAGACTCAAAAAGCTATTTTTATAAAATGGGAGGTATATCATGCACGAGACATTCCAAATGATTCTCGGCGGTCGTCTTCTAAGCATAGAAACAGGAAAGGCGGCTAAACAAGCTAATGGAGCGGTAATGGTACGTTACGGGGATACAGTAGTTCTTGTTACAGCAACAGTTTCGAAAGAACCCCGGGAAGGAATTGATTTTTTTCCTCTGCTTGTAGATTATGAAGAACGTTTATACGCAGTAGGTAAAATCCCCGGGGGATTTATTAAAAGAGAAGGACGCCCAAGTGAGAAAGCCATTTTAACAGCCAGGCTCATTGATCGACCTATCCGCCCTCTTTTTCCCGAGGGCTTTCGTAATGATGTTCAAATTGTCGCAACGGTAATGTCGGTCGACCAAGACTGTTCCCCCGATATTACGGCAATGTTGGGAGCTTCTGCGGCTCTGTCTATTTCCGACATCCCTTTTGCCGGCCCTATAGGCGGCGTAATTGTAGGGAAGGTAGACGGAGAATTCATTATCAACCCAACTCTCGCCCAATCGGAAAAAAATGAAATGCACCTTGTTGTCGCAGGCACAAAAGATGCTGTCTTGATGGTGGAAGCGGGAGCTAAAGAGGTCCCGGAAGAAGAAATCCTTGCAGGAATAGAGTTCGGCCATCAAATTATTCAAGAAACGATTAAATTCCAGGAAGAAATTATCCGGGCCGTCGGAAAAGAAAAGCTCGTATTTCCTGTTTACGAAGTTGACCCGGAGCTGGAACAGGCGGTTCGTGCTTATCTTGGTGATAAAATCTCTGCTGCAGTAAGGAATCCTGATAAACTAAAAAGACGAGAGGCTATTGATGAGTTAGAACAAGAAGTTAACAGCCATTTTGCTGAAATCTTTCCTGAGCAATTAAAAGCCGTAAAAGAAGTATTTATGAAGGTTCTAAAAGAAACCGTCCGTCAAATGATTCTCGAGGAAAGAAGCCGCCCCGACGGGAGAAATCTCGCAGAAATCAGACCAATTTCATGCGAAGTGGGAATCTTGCCTCGCGCTCATGGGAGTGGTCTTTTTACACGAGGACAAACCCAGGTCCTCACAGCAGCTACACTAGGGGCAGTAAGCGAGGAGCAGATCTTGGATGGTCTTGGAGTTGAAGAGTCGAAAAGGTATTTACACCATTACAATTTTCCTCCGTACAGTGTAGGAGAAACGAGGCCGATCCGGGGGCCGGGCCGCCGGGAAATTGGACACG
>DAOURU010000093.1 GCA_030627585.1 Bacillota bacterium | reverse complement strand
TCCACTTGAATACTAACCCTCCTCCAGTTTAATTCCGTTACTTATCCTATGCCGGGAAGATAGGAGTGGTGCAGAAGGAGAAAAAGAGGGTTAATTTGAAGTAGTTTCATGGTTTGGAGAATTTAAGAAGCGGTCAATAATAAAATCTGTTAAAGACTCTATCTCATCGGGAGAAAAGCGGGGTACATTATCCGGGATGGGGAAATCGCTTACAACTGCTGTCAGGTCTTCACCCAGGGAAAGCCTTGTTTGGGAAAAATCCTTTCGAATAACTTCAATTTTGGGGCCCGGCACCCCCTTAAACCCTTCCGCGAGGATGAGATCCACTCCCTGAATGCGCGCGCAGATTTCTCTCAAGGTTAGTTGCCCGCGGTGGCGTTCGTGGATCGTCAAAGACTCGGGGCCCAGAACAACAGCTTTATCTGCTCCTGCCTGGTAATAGTGCCAGGAGTCCTTACCGGGACAATCAATACTATATCCGTGTACAGCGTGTTTGATCGCCGCAACCCGATACCCTCTGTCTTTAAAGGCCTCGATGAGCCTCTTGACAACCATCGTTTTTCCTGTATTTGAAAAACCAACAATCGAAATTACAGGAATCATTCCGAACCCCCCAGTTCTATCCCCTTGAAATCTTACCTGAAAAAACGCTCCTTAACAAGAGAGAGCCGTTTAAAACCGGCTCTCCTTTTACGTTCTCCAATTCAATTGCTTTCTTAACCCCTCCGTTTAAAGGTTTCACACTTCGTTTCATCAGACTTGACAGCACTTGCGGACCCGTTGCGGTCAACCTGGATCATGGGAGCTCCGCATTTAACATCGCTGTTAAAGGTGCATTCAGTTACTGTACACTTAACTTCGGGCATCCTGGTCACCTCCCTTTATCCTCTTGCTTATCCTAATTTTGCCCGAAACAAGCTTCTTTCATGCATTCATGCCCTTAAGTTAAAAATATTTAAAAGAAAAGGCGTCAAAATGAAAAAAGAATAATTTACGGCAACAATTCGAATAATAAAAGTAAAGCAACATAAAAAGTTAGGAGGGACTACGAAATGGCAAAAGTCGTCCTGGGAGTATTTGATAGGCGAGACCAAGCAGAAAGGGCGGTTCAGGAGCTCCGCAACAAAGGTTTTCACAAGGAAATCTCGGTCCTTGCACGGGATGAAGGAAAAGAAGGAGAAGGAGCAGGGGGAGGAGAGGGAGAAGGCGGACTCCAGATGGGAGGAGATGTAACTACTACTGCAAGAGGCATAACGACAGGCGGAATTTTAGGGGGTTTGGCCGGACTTGCAGCAGGAGCCGGGGCCTTGGTAATTCCGGGAATTGGGCCCCTTGTGGCAGCAGGGCCAATTGCGGGACTCCTATCGGGCGCGGCAACCGGAGGCCTGGCAGGCGGCCTGATAGATTGGGGGATTCCGGCGGAAGAAAGCCGGCATTATGAGGAAGATGTACGGCAGGGGAAAATTCTTGTTGCCGTTCAAAGCAGCGGCCCCAAGCTCAATGATGCCGCAAATATTTTGCGTCAATTTGGAGCCCACGACGTCAAAACCCACTAGAACACACATCTTTTTACTAACATTCACCTTATTAGATCTGGAGCAGATCTGGAGCGCGGAAAAGGCAGCTTTTTTCAGGCTGCCTGATTTTGTTGACCCCTTCTTCCGGGAGTCCGCCCAGCAACAGAACAACTTAAAAAATTCAAGCCGAGAAAGCAATAATAAGGACATGCCATTTAATCGAAAAAAAGGATAGAATCTTCAAATACACGAAGTTCTATCCTTAGAACCGGCAAGTTCCAAACTCGCTGTTATTAAACAGGCTCTTCCTGTGAGACAAGCTCTTCCTGCGATGCAGCCCCTTCCTGCGAGGCAGGCTCTTCTTGCGAAGCGCTTAATTTAAAACGTTCGGTTAATGCCCGCAGCTGGTCAGCAATTTTATGGAGCGACTCTGCCGAAGCAGCAAGCTGCTGCATGGTCGCAGTCTGCTCTTCTGTTCCTGCTGCTACTTCCTCGGCGCTGGCCGCGGTTTCCTGGGCAATAGAAGCAATATTTTCTACCGCTGTTTCAGCCTGATTGGCGCTCTGGATCATTTCCTGTGTCGCCAGGAAGACCTCTTTGATGCGCTCGGCCACGTTTTTAATGGCGCTCTCAATTTCGTTAAACGAAACCCCGGCTTGTTGGACCACTTCGATTCCATGTTGAACTTCTTCAGTGCCGGCCTCCATCGCCTGTACTGCTTTCTCTGTTTCTCCTTGAATTTCTTTGATCAAAACAGAAATCTGTTTGGCCGCTTCTCCCGACTGTTCTGCCAGTTTCCGCACTTCTTCCGCGACCACCGCAAATCCCCTTCCCTGCTCGCCGGCGCGGGCCGCTTCAATGGCAGCATTTAAAGCAAGCAGGTTTGTCTGGTCGGCAATCCCAGTGATTACAGAAACGATTTGTCCGATTTCCTGGGATCTTTCACCAAGATTTTTCACTGTTTGTGCGGAAAGATTCACCGTCTCGCTAATAGTCTGCATCTGCGTAACCGCACTGCTGATGGCCTCTCTCCCGCCCTCTGTGGCTTCCCCAGCTTGTTTGGAAGCAGAAGAAACAGACTGGGAATTAAGGTCAACTTGTTGCACCTGTTTGATCATCATTTTGATCTGGTTTGAGGTTTCTTCCACGCTCTTGGCCTGATTATCGGTTCCGCTTGCTACCTGCTCGACGGTCGCGGCAATTTGTTCTGTGACTTTGACGGCCTCTCCCGTACCCTGGCTTAACTGCTGGGCTGAAGTCAATAGGTCTTGTCCTGTTGCCATAACTTTTTGCAGGATGTTGTTAAGTGTTGCCAACATCTGGTTAAAATGCTGCCCCAGGTTCCCCAGTTCATCTCGAGACCTGAAATTGGTGCGGACCGTCAAATCTCCCTCCTGGGCCTGCTCCATTGCGGCAACCATTCTTTGAATGGGACGGGAGATATATCCGGCAAAAAACCAGGAAATAAGTACTGCAAGCAATATTCCTCCCAAACCGAAAAGAAGCATGTTAACCCCAAATTCAAAGGCCATTTGGTTATAAACCGTATTGGGGACCCCTACATACCAGATGCCAATGATCTTTCCTGTCTCGTCTTTAATCGGTTCATAAGCAGTCTGGTTCCAGGTACCTACTACGTTGGCCTTTCCAATATAAGTGCGTCCTTCTTTTAAAACCGCCTGGGCAACTTTTTGAGAGACCTGAGTCCCGACCGCCCGCTTCCCTTCCTTCATTACATTGGTTGCGACCCTCGTATCACCCTGGAAAATGGTTACTGTATCCCCGGTCAAAGAACCAATGGCATCAACTACTGCAAAGTTTCCATTCATAAGGGTATCCCCCTTGTAAAGTTTGCCGTCCCGCAGAGCCCATGGACCGGGGTGCCGCGCCTCGAGGTAAGCCCGGCCCAATGATAAATCGCTTTTCAATTTTTCCTGGGCGGCCGCAATTACTTTATCGTACATCGTTTTAACAGAGTAAATTCCAACCCCGGCAGATAATAAAATGATCACACCTATAAGAAGAGCCATTAACTTCCACTGCAACCGAACCTTCATGAATCCCCCCCCCTAAATTTATGATCATATAATTCGACAATTGGGACAGATTTCCTTCTTTGAAAGACAAATTTCTGCAATATATCCTTTTAGGCCCATCTTAAACAAATATATGCGGGAACTGCTCCCGACATCGATTTGCCCCGCAAATTTAAGAGAGATCATCACTTAAGAAAAGAGCGGTGTACTTAAGTACCTTTCTCCCGAGTCAGGAGCGATTGTGAGAACGGCCTTGTCGGGATCATAATTACGAGCAACCTTAAGGGCCGCGCAAACCGCCGCCCCGGAAGAAATTCCGGCAAGAATCCCCTCTTCCCGCATCATTCTGCGTGCCGTTTCATAAGCCTCTTCGTCACGTACCCGGATCACATCATCTATAATTCCGGTTTTTAAAACAGCGGGAATAAACCCCGCCCCAATACCCTGGATCGCGTGACTGCCCGGCTCGCCTCCAGAAAGAACAGGAGAACCTGCGGGTTCAACCGCGATGATTTTGATTTGAGGGTCTCTCTCTTTTAAAACCTCCCCAACGCCTGTTAAAGTCCCCCCGGTTCCCACCCCACAAACAAAAGCAGCTAAATCATCATTAAGCTGCCGAATAATTTCTTGCGCCGTAGTTAAACGATGAACCTCGGGGTTGGCCGGGTTTTCAAACTGTTGGGGAAGGAAAAAATCGGGATTTTGAGCTACTATTTCCCGCGCCCTGGCAACCGCTCCCTTCATTCCTTCATCTCCCGGTGTCAGGACAAGTTCCGCCCCAAATCCCTGAAGCAGCTTTTGCCGTTCCACGCTCATCGTTTCCGGCATAACAATGATCAACCGGTAGCCCCGCGCCGCCGCCACCACCGCAAGTCCAATCCCAGTGTTTCCGCTCGTAGGCTCGACAATAACTCCCCCCGGCCGCAGCCTCCCGCATTTCTCTGCGGTTTCGATCATATTGAGAGCAATGCGATCCTTAATGCTTCCGCCGGGATTAAAATACTCAAGCTTGACAAAAAGACGCGCCCCCTTCCGGGGGGGCAGTTTCCTCAACTGAACAACCGGCGTTTTTCCGATTAAATCAAGAACTGAAGCAGTTACCTGCATTCCGACAACTCCTTGCCTGTTAAAATCCCTGCTTTCAGCTTAACAAAGTTTATCATGAAGCGTCAATTTATTGCCCCCCTCCTACCCCCGCTTTGCAAACCGGAGACCGATCTCCAACTAAAGCAACAATGAAAACAGTAGGAGCAAATCTTAAATCGATTTGATACGGATTCTTGACAGGACGTCCTTCGGCGTCCTGGATGATTGTTACGGTGGGCCGCACCCCCCACCCCTGAAAAACCCTAGTTACAACTCCCAGTTCCCCTGTATTCAACGAAACACAGGACCCCACAGGATAAGGTGCAATATTATAAAGGAAAGCCCGCGCAATCTTGGGGTCAAAATGAGTTCCCGTTTCCGCAGTAAGGATTTCGAAGGCTTCATAAGGCAAATAATGTTTGCGATAAACGCGATCGGTAACAAGGGCGTCAAAGACATCAGCCAGCGCAACGATCCTGGCAAATTCCGGAATCTCGCCACCTGCTAAACCTAAAGGATAACCTTTTCCATCATATCTTTCGTGATGAGTTAAGGCCACCTGCGCAGGCTGGAGGCCCAGGGTGGAGCACTGGTAAAGGGCGCGAAATCCCAGCCAGGTATGGCGCCTGATTTCAGCTATTTCCGCCGCAGTTAAAGCGCCGGGTTTCTCTAAGATTTCCGCGGGGATAAATACTTTGCCCAGGTCGTGAAGAATCGCAGCCTCGCCGAGGCGCTTCAAGCGTTCGGAGTCAAATCCTAAAATAACCCCCG
>DAOURU010000103.1 GCA_030627585.1 Bacillota bacterium | reverse complement strand
GGTTGCTGCGAGTGCGTCCTGGCCCTTGTGCCTGAATGCAACGGCCTGATGGTAACAACCCGTGAGCACAAGGGGATGACCCCGGTCGGAATGACATTTTCTACTCTTGCAGGAATGGTTGGCGGGGGCAACCAGACACCGGGCTTCCTCGGGGTCGGGCGGCTCTACCTAGTGAGCAGGAAATTCCTTCCTGCAGACGGCGGTATTGGAAGACTGGTTTGGATGCCGAAAGAACTCAAAGAACAGCTTCGAGATGAACTCAACGAGCGGGGCAAGGAAGAAGGTTATGGGGATAATTTTGCTGACATGATCGCCGACGAAACCGTAGGAACTACAGCCGATGAAATTATGCCCTACCTCCAGGAAAAAGGTCATCCTGCCTTCTCAATGGATCCCTTAATGTAAAAAGAACCAAGCAACCTGGCCCCAAGGGCCACCGGCCGGAATAAAAGCCGGTGGCCTCTTCGGGTCAGGATTTTGAAACCATTATTTGAAACCATTAAATGAAAAAAGAAAGGAGAAGTGACAATGGGTTTAACAGGACTTGAAATTTTCAAACAGCTGCCTAAGACGAACTGCGGAGAGTGTGGCGTCCCGACGTGTCTGGCTTTTGCGATGGCCCTGGCATCAGGTAAAGCCACCTTAAGCCAGTGTCCCTATGTCTCCGACGCTGCACGGGAGGCCCTAGAGTCTGCTACTGCGCCTCCAATGAGACTCGTGAAAGTAGGAGCGGGGGACAACGTCCTGGAAATTGGTGACGAGCAGGTAATTTTCCGTCATGATAAGACTTTTTTCCACCCAACAGGTATTTTTATTGAACTTGACGATACATTGAGTGCCGATGAGATCGCAGCAAAGGTTGATGAAATTAGCGGCTTTGTGGTTGAAAGGGTTGGGGAGCAATACGTAATTGACGGTGTAGCGGTTAAGAATGCCTCTGGCAATGCCGATTCCTTCAAAAAGGCAGTCGAAGCTGTTGCAGACAGAACAAATAAGGTTTTGGCTCTTCTCACAGAAGACCCTGCAGCAATGGAAGCCGCAGCGAGTGCAGTTGCAGATCGGAAACCATTGCTTTATGCGGCTACTGCTGACAACTATGAGAAAATGGTTGAGGTCGCGAAGAAGATCGGGGCGCCATTGGCTGTACGGGGTAATGACCTCAATAGTTTGGCAGAATTAGTAGATAAAGTGGTAGGCCTCGGATACAAGGAACTTGTACTCGATTCTGGCGAACGTCAAACCTCCAAGGTGCTTGCTGATTTAACTCAAATGCGCCGCCTTTCAATTAAGAAGCGTTTCCGGACCTTCGGCTATCCCACGATTGCCTTTACGACAGAAGAAGATGCGGTAGGTGAGGCTCTCCAGGCGCAGGTATATGTTTCTAAATTTGCCAGCATTGTTGTCATGAAGAATGCCTCCGAACCTGCATTGCTTACGCTTTTAACCTGGCGGAGAAACATTTACACCGACCCGCAGAAACCTATTGCGGTGCAGCCCGGAGTTTATGCAATTGGTGACGTTACGCCTGATTCGCCGGTGTACATCACGACCAACTTCTCGTTGACGTACTACACAGTTGCCACTGAAGTTGAAGCCACAAGGTTGCCAAGCTATCTTATTGCATTTGATACCGACGGCTTGTCTGTGATGACAGCCTGGGCCGGCGGGAAATTCGTGGGTGAAGAAATCGGTCCCTGGCTTAAAGATTCGGACATCAACGAGAAAGTCAGCCACAAGAAGTTAATTATCCCTGGTGGCGTCGCGGCGATTAAAGGCAAGCTCGAGGATCTTTCCGGGTGGGAGGTAATTGTAGGCCCGCGGGAGGCTTCCGGAATTACTTCATTTGCGAAACTTCGTTTGGGGGCCTAAGCTTGTTGATGTGTACGGCGGGGGGCTCTCGTTGCCTGACACCTAACTAAGATGCAGCGCTGAAAATAGGAAGGCGGGGCTGAAATGGCGAAACACATTGCAGTTGCAGGTAAGGGAGGAACGGGAAAAACCACAACCGCATCTCTTATGGTGAGGTACTTAATTGAGAACAAAAAGGGTGCTATTCTGGCTGTAGACGCCGACCCAAATTCCAACTTGAACGAAGCATTAGGTGTCGAGGTGCAAAATTCAATTTCAGACATTCTCTTTGATATCAAAAAAAATAATGTTCCTACCGGCATGACGAAGGATGTATTTCTTGATTTGAAGCTGCATCAAGCTCTAACCGAAACAAAATACTTTGATTTGCTGGTAATGGGAGGACCCCAGGGGCCTGGGTGTTATTGCTACCCGACGGAGCTGCTGAAGCACCGCATCAATGTTCTAGATCAAAATTACGCCTACATGGTGATCGACAACGAAGCAGGAATGGAACACATCAGCCGCGAAACGATCGAAAACGTAGATATTATGCTGGTTATCTCCGATGCCACATCAAAAGGCGTGCGCACTGCAGGGAGAATTTACGAACTTGCAAAATCATTAAAGATCCAAATTGGCGAGGCATATCTCCTCGTTACAAAAATTGAAGATCCGTCGTCTCTCCAAAAAGAAATTGATGCTACAGGCCTCAAATTCTTGGGAGCGGTACCTTACGATCCTCTTGTAGCCGAATATGATCTTAAGGGGAAACCAATGATGGAGCTGCCGGCAGATAGTCCCGCAGTTCGTGTAACCCGGGAAATGTTTGAAAAACTATCATTTTAGAAAGGAGAGTACATTATGCCGGTTGAAATTTTGAAGGAAAAATTTACTGGCAAAGTTCAGGAAGTAGTGCTCGGCGCAACCAAAGAAGAGGGCGGTACGAGAGCTTATACGGTTAAATTGGGCGGAAGCTCAACTCTGCCTTTTCTCCAGTTCGAAGGTGAAATTCCTAACCGCCCGGTAATTGCGCTTGAGATTTGGGATATCAAGCCCGATTGGCATGAATGTTTTGTTCCCTGTTACGGTGATGTATGGGAAGATCCGGTAGCATGGGCGAAGAAGGCAGAAGAATACGGGGCAGATATTATTTACCTCCGTTTGCGGGGTGCAGACCCGGAATTAGAAAATTCAAAAACAGCAGATGACTGCGCCAAATTAGTGAAGGCGGTTCTTGAGAATACAGGTGCCCCCTTGATAGTGGAAGGCCCCGGTTTCCCGGATAAGGATAATGAAGTCTTACAGGCGGTAGCAGAAGCTGCTGCAGGGGAAAATATTGCGCTTGGGGTTGCTGAAAAAGATAACTACAGGTCAATTGCCGCTGCCTGCATGATGGCCAAGCACTGCATCATTGCCCGTTCACCCCTTGATATTAACATTTTGAAGCAGCTGAACCTGATGGTTACAGAGATGGGTGTACCTATCGAAAAAATCATTAATGACCCCTTAACTGGAGGTTTAGGATACGGTATTGAGTATGCCTATTCGGTTATGGAAAGAGCGCGTTGGGGCGCACTTATCGGTGATAAGATGATGTCTCTCCCGTTAATCTGCCTGGCTGGTCCGGAAGCATGGCGGGCAAAAGAAGCTAATGCTCCGAATGAAGAAGCCGGTCCCGGTTGGGGTGACCAAAAAGTACGGGGAGTCATGTGGGAAGCTATGACAGCTGCAGCTCTGCTTCAAGCCGGGGGGGATCTTGTGCTGATGCGGCACCCGGAAGCAGCAAAATTAGTAAAGAAACAACTCGAAGATCTTATGGTGCCGAACACCTATTAATTTAGGTAAGAAGTATGTCGGTTAATAATATGCTTCAATAAATTTTTAAGGGGGTAAACAGATGGGCTTCATAATGATTGGCGAGCGAATCAATGGTATGTTTAAGGACATCGGGGAAGCAGTAGCCAAATTTGACCCAAAACCAATCCAGGATTGGGCGATCAAGCAGACCGAAAAAGGTGCCCACTACCTTGATGTCAACGTCGGCCCAACGGCAGAAGACAGAGTTAAATCGATGCGCTGGATGTGTGAGGTGATTCAGGAAGTATGTGATACACCTCTCTGCCTTGACTCGACGAATTATGACGCTATTGAAGCAGGATTAGAAGTTTGCAAAAAACCGGCGCTGATTAACTCTTGCCCCGCAGAACGGCCGAAAATTGAACGGGTCTTCCCCATGGCGAAAAAATATGGAGCAGGAATTGTTGCCTTAACAATGGACAAATCCGGAATTCCCAAGAGTGCCGATATGCGAGTTGCCTTTGCAATGGAACTTGTCGCTGCGGCAGATGAATTTGGACTTTCACCGGAAGACCTTTTTATTGACCCGCTCATTCTTCCCTGTAACGTAGCGCAGGATCACGCTCCCGAAGTCCTTGAAACTTTGCGGCAGATTAAAAATCTTTCCGATCCTCCACCGCGGACGACCTTAGGGTTAAGCAACGTTTCCCAAAATACTTTAGACCGTCCGCTCATTAACCGCATTTACTGTGTGATGGCAATTGTAGCTGGTCTCGACTCCGCAATTATGGACGTTGATGACGACGCCCTGGTAGATGCAATTGCTACTGCTGATATGCTGTTGAACAGGGCTATTTATTGCGATTCTTACGCAAAAGTCTTCCGTCAAAGATAACAGTGCGTAAAGGATTCCATGTAAGGTCCCGTCTCAACCTTTCAGGTAAGGCGGGACCTTACTAAACCCTTTTTTAAGGTTGACTTGTGGGGAGCGGTTTAAAAGTTCGTCTTTCTTTAATAGGGGGAAACTCAATGAGTAAAAAAAATAAGCATATTCATGTCGGAATTTACCTATGTGGTTGCGAAGGAAGAATTTCTGAGAAAATTGATTTGAATAAAGTCAAAACTGTTATCCAGAGTCAAGCAGATTTTGAATATATTAGGGTGGCGAATGTCCTTTGCGGGAGGGTAGAACAAGAAAGACTTGCTAAGGAAATAGATAAATATTCTTTAAATCGCCTTTTGATTGCGGGCTGTACAGATTCTTTTATCACAGGGCAATTTTTACAAGTTGCAGCAGAAAACGGAATTGTCCGCTACAACGTAGATTTTGTAGATCTTTTTGCTGTTAGGGAAGGAAAAGAAAACGCAACAGAAGCGGCGATTTTAGCAGTAAATAATGCGCTCACAAATATGCAACTGCGGGGCGAGATTGGAATAGAAGAACTCGAGGTTGTTCCCGAGGTCCTGGTTATAGGGTGTGGAAAAGAGGGGGCAGCAGTTGCATCAGCGATTGCCCAAAAGCAGCCGGTAGTAGTGATCGATGCAGGAATGGAAAATGACGGAGCC